>CAMAYM010000006.1 GCA_945862495.1 Bordetella parapertussis
ACAAAAACTACGATCCGCGCGCCAAGCTTATGCAGCAAACTTGCAAGGAAGTGTTGGCAGCCTTAGGTCTAGAAAACGATCCTCTGTTCAAGCTTGCGATGGAAGTCGAGCGTATTGCGCTTGAGGACCCATACTTTGTTGAGCGTAAGCTGTATCCTAACGTTGACTTTTACTCCGGTATCGTTCAGCGCGCGATCGGCGTACCAACCTCACTGTTTACTGCGATTTTCGCTTTGGCTCGCACCGTGGGCTGGATTGCGCAATGGAATGAAATGATTTCTGACCCAGAATACAAGATTGGCCGTCCACGTCAGCTTTACCAAGGCCACGTGTCACGCTCAGTTAAAAAGCGTTAGTAATAAAAAATACCCTCCCGATGAAAAAATGCCTGATTATTCAGGCATTTTTTTTTCTTAATTGCTCACTTGGGAAAGTTATGTTTCATGCTCTCGTCTACGCCTTGGAAGCAAAGAGCAAGCCGAGCTCAGTGGCATGCGCGCGATTCGACATTAATTTCACATTTTTTCGATTTTGCGGTGCAGCATTGGTAAGAACAATAAGGGCTTAGGGTTATACTTATGTGCCGGCTCTTAAGGCTTTTAAATAACCGCCTTCTGCCCCGCTATCCGCAAATCGGTTTGGCCGAGAAAACGGAAGGTATTCCTGCATCGTAACGGGTGAAACATCCGAATAGGTGAAGCGCTAAAATGTCATTTCTTGATTCTTTACAGAACTCTTATCTCTTTGGGGGCAATGCGCCCTACGTAGAAGAACTCTACGAAGCCTACTTGGATAATCCAGGTTCGGTCCCGGATAATTGGCGTAATTATTTTGACCAGTTGCAGCACATGCCCGCAACGGATGGTCAAGAAGCCACTCGCGATCAGGCCCACGCACCCATTATCGAATCCTTTGCCCAACGCGCAAAAGCCAATGCTTTTGTTCAGCGCGGTCAGGAGCCCGATCTTGCGGTCGCGATGAAACAAGTCCATGTGCAGTCCATGATTGCTGCATATCGCTCGCTCGGCTCGCGCTGGGCAGATCTAGACCCGCTCAAGCGACAGGATCGCCCCCCGATTCCTGAGCTCGACCCTGCTTTTTATGGTTTGACTGAGGCAGATCTCGATCAGGTTTTTTCAGCGACCAATACCTATTTCACCAAAGCGACAACGATGACGTTGCGTGAGATTCTGAAAGCCTTGCGTGATACATACTGCCGCTCGATTGGCGTCGAGTTCATGCACGCCTCAGATCCAGCCGTCAAACGTTGGGTGCAGGAGCGCCTCGAGTCCACACTCAGCGCACCTACTTTCTCAGCGGACCGCAAACGTCATATTTTGCAGCAGTTGACCGAGGCCGAAGGTCTTGAGCGTTTTCTACATACAAAGTACGTGGGTCAAAAACGTTTCTCCTTGGAGGGCGGTGATAGTTTTATCGCGTCAATGGACGAGGTCGTCAATCACGCAGGTGAATCAGGCGTTCAGGAAATCGTGGTGGGGATGGCTCACCGTGGTCGCCTAAACATGCTTGTTAACATCATGGGCAAGATGCCGGGTGATTTGTTCGCCGAGTTCGAAGGTCATCACGCCGAAGGCCTCACCGATGGTGACGTGAAATACCACAACGGTTTTTCAAGTGATTTGTCGACACGCGGCGGCCCAGTGCATTTGTCACTCGCTTTTAACCCTTCACATCTTGAAATCGTGAACCCTGTCGTAGAGGGTAGCGTGCGCGCACGTCAAGAGCGTCGCGGTGCGGATGGTTACAAGCAGGTCTTGCCTGTGTTGGTTCACGGCGATGCAGCTTTTGCAGGTCAGGGCGTTGTGATGGAAACACTTAACCTCGCTGAAACGCGCGGTTACGGCACAGGCGGCACTTTGCATCTGGTCATCAACAACCAGATCGGTTTCACCACCTCTGACCCACGCGATACACGTTCGACGATCTACTGTACCGATGTCTCCAAAATGATCGAAGCCCCCGTATTTCACGTAAATGGTGACGATCCTGAAGCGGTTGTATTTGCAACACGTATGGCGCTCGATTTCCGCATGCAGTTTGGTAAAGATGTCGTGGTCGACATTGTTTGTTTCCGTAAACTCGGTCACAACGAACAAGACACTCCATCCCTGACGCAGCCGCTGATGTACAAAACCATCGGTGCGCATCCCGGCACACGCAAGCTCTATGCAGACAAGTTGACGGCTCAGGGCGTGCTCAAAGACGGTGACGGAGACCAACTCGTCAAAGACTATCGCCAATACATGGAAGACGGTCGTCGTACAATTGAGCCTGTGTTGACAGACTACAAGAGCAAGTATGCGATCGACTGGTCGTCTTACCTCAACGCTAAGTGGACAGACCAGGCCGACACTGCTGTGCCAATTACCGAGCTCAAGCGCATCGGTGAAAAGCTCACAGTCTTCCCCGAGGGCTTTGCCCCTCACTCACTGGTTACCAAGTTGTTAAACGACCGTCGTGCGATGGCGCGTGGTGAGATGAATCTCGACTGGGGCATGGGCGAGCATTTGGCTTTTGCAACACTGGTTGCCGCGGGCTACGCGGTTCGCATCACTGGCCAAGACTCTGGCCGCGGCACGTTTACGCATCGCCATGCGGTGCTGCATGATCAAAATCGCGAGCGTTGGGATGATGGTACCTATATTCCTCTGCAGCATGTGGCAGAAGGTCAGGCACCCTTCACGGTGATCGATTCTGTGTTGTCCGAAGAGGCCGTGCTTGGTTTCGAATATGGCTACTCGTGCGCAGATCCCAAAACGCTCACCATCTGGGAAGCCCAGTTCGGTGACTTCGTCAACGGTGCGCAGGTTGTGATTGACCAGTTCATCGTCTCTGGCGAAGCTAAATGGGGCCGTCAGTCAGGTTTGACCATGATGTTGCCGCACGGTTACGAAGGTCAGGGCCCAGAGCACTCGTCCGCGCGTATTGAGCGCTTCTTGCAGCTTTGCGCTGACAACAATATCCAAGTGGTTCAGCCCACGACGGCCGCTCAGATTTTCCATCTGTTGCGTCGTCAGATGATTCGCCAGTTCCGCAAGCCTCTCGTTATTTTGACGCCCAAGTCCTTGCTTCGTAACAAAGATGCGGGCTCCCCCTTGTCTGATCTGGCAAATGGTCGTTTCCGTTCAATCATTGCTGAGGTCGATGAGTCCATTAACCCCGCTTCGGTGAAGCGTGTGTTGGTGTGTTCAGGTAAGGTTTACTACGATTTGGTCAATGGTCGTCGTGAGCGTAAAGACAACACGGTTGCGATTATTCGTGCCGAACAGTTGTATCCCTTCGCACACAAGACGTTTGAAACCGAATTACGCAAATATCCCAAAGCAACTGAAGTGGTCTGGGTTCAGGACGAACCACAGAATCAGGGCTCTTGGTTCTATGTTCAGCATCACTTGTATCAGAACATGTCCAGCGGTCAAAAGCTTGGCTACGCAGGCCGTGCGGCCTCCGCCTCGCCAGCCGTGGGCTATCTGGCCAAACACCTTGAGCAGCAGAAAGCGCTGGTCGAGCAAGCGTTTGGCAAGTTCAAGACTTTCATGCTGACCAAATAAACCCAGATCAACGCATTTATCCAAATACGGAAAAAAATAATGGCTCTCACCGACGTTGTTGTTCCACAATTATCCGAATCAGTGTCCGAAGCGACCCTTTTGACTTGGAAAAAGAAACCTGGCGAGGCAGTTCAGGCCGATGAAATTTTGATCGAAGTCGAGACTGATAAAGTGGTCCTCGAAGTCCCAGCCCCCGCCTCTGGTGTCCTGTCTGAAATCGTCAAAGGCGATGGCAGTTTGGTCACCTCTGGTGAAGTCTTGGCGCGCATCGATACAGATGGCAAAGCCGCTGCAGCACCTGCTGCCGCTGCGTCTGCGCCAGCTCCTGCACCCACTGCGGCAGTCTCTGCACCCGCGCCAGCAGCTTCCACATCTTCGGCGGGCATCGCTTCTCCAGCCGCTTCCAAAATCCTGGCTGACAAGGGTGTTTCCGCCGCCGCTGTTTCAGGTACTGGCCGTGATGGCCGTATCACCAAGGGTGATGCATTAGGAGCCTCTGCGGCGCCTGCTGCAGCGCCAGCCGCTCCAAAGGTCGCGTTGGCAAATCCTTCTGTTCCAATGACGCAATCACTAGATGGTCGTCCAGAGCAGCGCGTGCCCATGAGCCGTTTGCGTGCACGTGTGGCGGAGCGTTTGTTGCAGTCGCAACAGGACAATGCCATCTTGACGACCTTCAACGAAGTCAACATGCAAGGCGTGATTGATCTGCGCAACCTGTACAAGGACAAGTTTGAAAAGGAGCATGGCGTCAAGCTCGGTTTTATGTCTTTCTTTGTTAAAGCTGCAGTGGCTGCGCTCAAGCGCTACCCCATTTTGAACGCCTCGGTGGATGGCAAAGACATCATCTATCACGGCTATTTCGATATTGGTATCGCTGTGGGTAGCCCACGCGGTTTGGTGGTACCAATCTTGCGCAACGCAGACCAGCTGACGATCGCTGAAATCGAAAAGACAATTGCTGATTTCGGTAAGCGTGCCTCTGAGGGCAAGCTCGGCATCGAAGAAATGACAGGCGGTACCTTCTCGATCTCTAACGGTGGTGTGTTTGGTTCGATGCTGTCAACACCCATTATCAATCCTCCACAAGCCGCGATCTTGGGCGTGCATGCAACAAAAGAGCGTGCCGTGGTTGAAAAGGGTCAGATCGTGATTCGTCCGATTAATTATCTTGCGATGTCCTATGACCACCGCATCATTGATGGTCGCGAAGCGGTTCTGGGCTTAGTAGCCATGAAAGAGGCGCTCGAAGATCCGCAGCGCATGCTGCTCGAAATCTAAGCTGGAAACTTTATGTCTTCAAATCAATTTGATGTAGTAGTGATCGGTGCGGGTCCTGGTGGGTATATCGCTGCGATCCGTGCGGCCCAGTTGGGCAAGACTGTTGCGTGTATCGATGCCTGGCAGAATGGCCAGGGCGGTCCTGCACCAGGCGGCACATGCACCAACGTAGGGTGTATCCCCTCCAAAGCCCTGCTGCAGTCCTCCGAGCATTACGACCAAGTGAATCATCACTTGGTTGATCACGGCATCGAGGTCAAGGGTGTTTCACTCAAGCTCGATAAAATGCTCGGTCGCAAAAATAGCGTCGTCAAGCAAAACAACGATGGCATTCTCTATTTGTTCAAAAAAAACAAGATCACGTTCTTCCACGGCAAAGGCGCTTTTGCGGGTCAAGTCGATGGTGGTTGGGCGATCAAGGTTTCAGGCACGACAGAGGCCGATATTGTTGGTAAACATGTTGTGATTGCCACAGGCTCTTCGGCACGTGAATTGCCAGGTTTGCCGTTTGATGAACAGCAGGTGTTGTCCAACGACGGTGCCTTAAATATCTCTGCGGTTCCTAAAAAGTTGGGCGTCATTGGTGCTGGCGTGATTGGTCTTGAAATGGGTAGCGTCTGGCGTCGTCTGGGTGCAGAAGTGACCATTCTCGAAGCAATGCCAGAGTTTCTGGCGGCTGTCGACACCCAGGTCGCCAAAGAGGCGCACAAGATTTTCACCAAGCAAGGTTTGAACATTCAAATGGGTGTCAAGCTCGGTGAGATTAAGTCTACGGCCAAGCAAGTGACTGTTCCATATACAGATGCGTCTGGTGCAGAGCAGAAACTAGTCGTTGATAAGCTGATTGTGTCGATTGGTCGCGTGCCTTACACCGGCGGCTTGAATGTGGATGCTGTGGGTCTGAAACTCGACGAGCGCGGTTTTGTCGTGGTAGATGCGGATTGCAAAACCAACTTGCCTAATGTGTGGGCAGTGGGTGACGTGGTGCGCGGCCCAATGCTGGCACACAAAGCCGAAGAAGAAGGCGTTGCGGTTGCCGAGCGAATCGGTGGTCAGCATGGCCACGTCAACTTTGAGACGATTCCTTGGGTCATCTATACCTCCCCAGAAATTTCATGGGTGGGTCAGACCGAGCAGCAGCTCAAGGCCTCTGGCCGTGCGTACAAAGCTGGCAGCTTCCCATTTCTGGCGAATGGTCGTGCACGCGCGTTGGGTGACACGACGGGTTTCGTCAAGATATTGGCCGACTCTGTCACAGACGAAGTATTGGGCGTGCACATCATTGGTCCGATGGCGTCCGAGCTCATCGCCGAAGCCGTCACCATCATGGAGTTCCGTGGTGCTGCTGAAGACATCGCCCGCATATGTCATGCACACCCGACCTTGTCGGAGTCCATGAAAGAGGCTGCGTTGGCGGTAGATAAGCGCACACTCAATTTCTGAGGCACTTGCGTGCAACTTTCTTGAACGTCCTTCAACACTATGAGAGCAGTCTGGCTGAGCGCGGTTATCAGCCAGACCCCGCCCAGCAAATCGCTATTGAGCGGTTGCAAAAATATTTTGATGACTGGATCGCGTTTAAAAGCGATAGATCCAGTGCCGTCAAACGCCTATTCAAACGACCTGAGGTACCCAGAGGTGTTTATCTTTGGGGTGGTGTTGGGCGTGGCAAGAGCTTTTTAATGGACGCGTTTTACGCGACTGTACCCGTCAAGCGTAAAACCCGTCTGCATTTCCATGAATTCATGCGCAGCGTGCATCGCCAGCTTGACGAAGTCAAAGGTATGCAAGATCCGTTGGACGAGGTTGCCAAGCGCATCTCCAAGCGCTATCGCCTCATCTGTTTCGACGAGTTTCACGTCTCGGATGTCGCCGATGCCATGATTTTGTATCGGTTGCTACTAAAGTTTTTCGAGCACGGTACTTCCTTTGTGATGACGTCGAACTACGAACCTTCATTGCTCTATCCTGATGGCTTACATCGTGATCGCATTTTGCCTGCGATTGCTTTGCTCAAAGACCGCATGGATATTTTGAATGTCGATGCGGGGATTGATTACCGACGTCGAACACTCGAGCAGGTCAAGTGCTATCACACACCTCTTGGCGCGCAAGCGGATCAGGCGTTACAAGAGGCTTTTGTTCAGTTGTCTGACACACCCCCGCAAGATCCTGTGTTGTTGATCGAACATCGCGAAATCACGGCAAAAAAACGTGCCGGTAGCGTGGTCTGGTTTGATTTCGCCACCTTGTGCGGTGGGCCACGTTCGCAAAATGATTATCTCGAGATCGCCAGCCGATTTCATGCAGTGATTCTTTCTGATGTCCCTAAGATGGGGCCAAAACATGCCTCTGAAGCCAGAAGATTCACGTGGCTGATCGACGTTTTCTATGATCATAAGGTCAAGCTGATCATGTCTGCTGAGTGTGAGCCAGAGGAAATCTATACCTCCGGTCCTATGTCTAACGAGTTTCATCGTACTGTTTCTCGCATCCTAGAGATGCAGTCCAAGGAGTATCTGGACTCCGAGCAGCGCGATACCGTCAGTCTCTAAGGTCAACATTATGAATACGCGCGTTCTTACCGGCATTACGACGTCGGGCACCCCGCATCTGGGCAACTATGTTGGTGCGATTCGTCCCGCGATCCAAGCGAGTCTTGAAAAAAATGTGGATGCATTTTTCTTTTTGGCGGACTACCACGCATTGATTAAGTGCGAGGATGCGGACCGTATTGCGCGTTCGCGTTTGGAGATTGCTGCAACGTGGTTGGCTTCCGGACTTGATCCAGCGCGCGTGACTTTTTATCGGCAGTCTGATGTGCCCGAAATTCCTGAGCTGTGCTGGATGCTGACGTGCGTCACGGCAAAGGGGTTGATGAATCGGGCACATGCCTATAAGGCCTCGGTCGACCAGAATATTGCCAAGGGCGTGGAGCCTGACGACAGTATCAATATGGGTTTGTTTTCTTATCCCATTCTGATGGCGGCCGATATCTTGATGTTCAATGCGCATAAGGTGCCTGTGGGTCGCGATCAGACTCAGCATCTTGAGATGGCACGTGACATTGCCCAGAGATTCAATCATTTGTATGGTCAGGGTACAGACTTCTTCGTGCTGCCCGAGGCGGTTATTGCCGAAGATGTTGCGACCTTGCCTGGCCTTGATGGGCGCAAAATGTCCAAGAGCTATAACAACACTGTTCCGCTCTTTGAGGGTGGTTCGCGCGCACTCAAATCCACCGTCGCTAAGATCGTCACAGACTCACGTGGTCCGGGTGAGCCAAAAGATGCAGAGGCGTCGCATCTTTATCTCATATATAAAGCCTTTGCATCTTCTGCCGAAACTGCGGAATTTCGCCAAGCGCTCGCGTCAGGAATGGGTTGGGGTGATGCCAAGCATAAATTATGTGGTCGTATCGAGCAAGAGCTTGGACCGAAGCGTGATGATTACGAATCTTTGATGGCCAATCCCAATCGGATCGAAGAGATTTTGCAAGAAGGTGCGCGTAAAGCACGTGCGATTGCAACACCCTTTATTCAAGAACTCCGTCAAGCGGTTGGCTTGCGTACGCTTGTGACTGAAACAAAATCTAGCGCTGCCAAGCAGGCTAAAAGTGGTGGCAAGGGTGCGCGTTTTGTTAGTTTCCGTGACGATGCAGGACAATTTCGCTTTCGCTTTATTGGTGTGGATGGAGCAGAGCTCTTTTCTTCAATCGCATATGCAGATCCCAAGATGGCGGGTGCCGCCATGCGTGCACTGCAAGGCGGTGACCTTGAGGCCATGCTGACGCTCGTAGGCGACTTGGACTTTAGTTTGACACTACAAGGTTCTGTCGTGGCCTCTGGCGTGACCTGCGTTTCGAGCGCTCAGCGTGCCGAGCGCATCGAAGCCTTGCGTGCGGCCTTAAGCCCAACTGATTAAGCCCGACTGAGTGAGCTCCGCTCGCTGAGTGACGCTAACCTATTGGCAAGGCACTCAGCGCATACATGTGTACGAACCACCTTTAGCGTTTAAGTTTCGCGAACGCAGCAGCCATTGCGCCTTGGCCTGTAACCTCAGAAGCACTGTTGCGGCTTGGCTTGGCGTCACCTATGCCGCCTCCACTAGCCGCACCCCCCGAACCCCCTGAGCGATTCTTTCCTGAGGCTTGACCACGCGTCGCGCCTGCATTCATCGAGCGCGCAGGCGGAGCCTCGTCATTCAAACGCATCGTTAAGGCGATGCGTTTACGAGGAATATCGACCTCTTGTACACGGACGCTGACGGTTTGTCCCACACGCACAACATCACGTGGATCGGAGACAAATTTTTCTGCGAGTGCAGAGATGTGGACCAAGCCATCCTGATGCACACCAATGTCGACAAAGGCGCCAAAGTTAGCGACGTTAGTGACAACACCTTCGAGAATCATCCCCGGTAGTAAATCATTGAGCGTCTCGACACCTTCTTTAAACGTTGCTGTCTTGAATTCTGGACGCGGGTCGCGACCGGGCTTTTCGAGTTCTAGCAAAATATCCCGCACGGTCGGCACACCAAAGCGCTCATCTGTAAATTCCGAAGGGGAGAGGCCTTTGAGTTTTTCGCGATTACCGATCACCTCTTTCATATCCGCCGCGATTTTTTTCAAAATGCGTTCCACCACAGGGTAAGCCTCTGGGTGAACAGAGGAGGCATCCAGAGGATTGTTGCCGTTGGGAATGCGCAAGAAGCCTGCCGCTTGTTCGAACGCCTTTTCGCCAAAGCGAGAGACTTCTTTGAGGGCGGCTCTGTTGGGAAAAACACCCTTGTCGTCGCGATAGGCCACAATATTTTTAGCCAAGGTGTTATTGAGACCTGAGACACGGGCTAACAGGGCTGCAGAGGCCGTATTGACATCAACACCTACTGCATTGACGCAGTCTTCGACAACGGCATCCAGAGAGCGTGCAAGCTCGCGCTGATTGAGGTCATGTTGATATTGACCCACACCGATCGCTTTTGGCTCGATCTTGACCAGCTCCGCCAAGGGGTCTTGTAAGCGTCGTGCAATCGAGGCGGCACCACGCAAGCTGACATCCAGGTCAGGAAATTCAAGCGCAGCCAGTTCAGAGGCTGAGTACACCGAAGCCCCCGCCTCAGAAACCACTACGCGGGTGAGGGTGAGGTCAGGTTGTGCGGCCATCAGATCTGCTACGAGTTTTTCTGTCTCGCGCGAAGCCGTGCCGTTACCAATTGCAACCAGCTCAATCTTGTGGCGGCGCGCAATTGCAGCCAGTGTTGCCAGAGACCCTGCTCGGTCGCGTCGCGGCTCAAAGGGGTAAACCGTTGCCGTTTCAACCAGCTTGCCAGTGTGATCAATCGCAGCAACTTTAACGCCTGTCCGAATGCCTGGATCTAGGCCTAATACCGCTTTAGGACCTGCAGGTGCAGCGAGTAAGAGATCTTTGAGGTTGGCGGCAAACACACGAATCGCTTCGGTCTCGGCACTTTCACGTAGCCGCGTGATCATTTCTGTTTCAAACATGGTTAACAGTTTGACGCGCCATGTCCAGCGTGCCACATCTGCCAGCCATTTTGCGCGAGGCGAAGGCGTCGCATCAAATAGATCTCTGCCCAATTTCAGGAATTGCGCCACGCGCTCGATGCAAGGATGCGGGACGAGAATGTCTTGGCTGGCTTCGAGACCAATGCGTAGCTCCAAAACAGCTTGTTGGCGGCCACGCAGCATGGCGAGCACGCGGTGCGAGGGAAGCGTACGGAGCGGTTCATTAAACTCGAACCAGTCGCGGAAATTAGCACCTTCGGCTTCTTTGCCCTCGGCTACTTTGGAGTAGAGGTAGCCATGTGACCATAAATGCGTCCGCAGATCGGCCAGTAAATCAGCATTTTCAGCATAGCGCTCTGCGAGGATGTCGCGCGCGCCATCAAGAGCTGTCTTGGCCTCCGAAATATTTGCATCCGGATTTAAATATTGTACGGCCAGTACTGTGGGGTCGCAGCTCAGGTCTGCCAAAATAGCATCTGCGAGAGGCTCAAGCCCCGCTTCTCTGGCAATCTGAGCACGTGTACGTCTCTTGACTTTAAAGGGCGCGTACAAATCTTCGAGTCGCTGTTTTGTGTCTGCTTGCTGGATAGATTTTTCCAGCTCGGGCGTCAGTTTTTGCTGTTCGGCAATAGAGGCCAAAATGGCGGCACGTCGCTCTTCGAGGTCGCGCAGGTAAAGCAGGCGTGTATCCAAATTTCTCAGTACGGTGTCGTCAAGACCTCCAGTGGCTTCCTTACGATAACGGGCGATAAACGGAATCGTTGCGCCGTCTTTGAGCAACTCAATTACCGCGGCAACTTGCTGCGGTTTGATGCTGAGCTCTTCAGCAAGTTGAGCCGTAATGCGAAGCTCGGCCTGAGCCGCTGTAACAGGGGCGGCAAACGTTGCAGAGGCTGCAGGCACGGTCGCAGCAGAAAGCGCCGCTGTCTCAAAAGGTTTTGCTGGCTGGGCGGGCTGCGGGGTCATTGAATCGCTCATAATTTTCGGAACTTTATCGATACGGCAAACGGATGATTTTGCCACAACAGCTAAATCTGTCCTCTTTCAACGGGGTATGATCCGGCGTGTCCTTTGGTGTCCTTGATGCAAGAACCTACAATTTCCGAGCTTTTCTCCCTTGATGGCCCGTTGGCTAGCCTATCTCCTGGCTTTCGCGTCCGCGCGTCGCAGATTGCGCTTGCACAAGCTGTCGAGCGAACGATTGCGGAGCGCTCAACACTTGTCGCGGAGGCGGGGACTGGCACAGGGAAAACGTGGGCATATTTAGTGCCTGCATTGCTGGGGGGTGGCAAGGTCCTTGTATCGACCGGCACCCGGACGCTGCAAGATCAATTATTTGCGCGTGATTTACCCAAGGTGCGAGAGGCCATGAGCCTACCGGCCTCGATTGCGTTGCTCAAGGGGCGGGGCAATTATGTTTGCCATTACCACTTAGAACGACTCCAAGGAGAGGACCGCGCGTTGCATTCGCGCGGTGAGGTACAACAGTTGCGACACATTCAAACCTTCTCTCAGCAAAGCAGTACGGGCGATCGTGCTGATCTGCCGTCTGTGCCTGAGGATGCAGAGATTTGGCAGCGTGTTACCTCTACCCGTGAAAATTGTCTGGGACAGGATTGTCCCAACGTGCGGGATTGCTTTGTGCTCAAAGCGCGTCGTCAAGCCCAAGAGGCCGATGTGGTGGTGATCAATCACGCCTTGTTCATGGCGGATTTAATGTTGCGCGATGAGGGCATCACCGACTTACTGCCTGCAGCGGATACGGTGATTTTTGACGAAGCACATCAGCTGCCCGATACGGCGACGCGGTTTCTCGGCACGAGCGTGTCGACGCACCAATTAATTGATTTGTCCAAGCTTATTGAAACGGCAGGACTTGCTCATGCGCGGGAGTTGACCAATTGGTCCGAGCAAGCTCGCAGGCTTGAACACGCCACCAAAGAGCTCAGATTAAATTGTGCAGGTCTTGAAAAAATGCCTTCGCGTCGCGTGACCTTCGAAGCCTTTCCCTCCCCCGAGGGTTTTGATGGCGCGCGCGATGTATTGCAGACGGCATTGGATGAAATCGCCAGCATGCTTTCAAGCGTCGAGGAAAAGCATCCGGATTTGGCAGCGGCCGCCCGCAGTTGCCACGAAATCGCCGAGCGCTTGTCTGCGTGGGGCAAGCCTGGACGGTCTAGCCGAGCACCAGTTGAGGATGTCCAGCAGGTCGTGCGATGGGTTGAGTTAGGTTTGCATCATGTCCGCCTGCATGCAGCACCGCTCTCTGTCGCAGAGGCGTTTTCACGCTATCGGCAGGGTGGTCAAGCTTGGGTCTTTACTTCCGCGACCCTCTCCGTGCATGGAGACTTCTCTCATTTCACCTCGCGCCTGGGGCTTGAAAAAGCAGAGACTATGCGGATGGAGTCGCCGTTCGACTACGCCAACCAAGCACTACTTTTTGTTCCCAGGACACTACCTGCACCGCAATCACCCGAATTTTTGCCTGCGTTCGTTGACACGTTGATGCCGCTCATTCAGGCCAGTCAGGGTGGCGCCTTGGTATTGTGCACGACATTGCGCGCAGTAGAGCGTGTCGCGGGCTTACTTGCAGATGCCTACGATCAGCTCGGATTAACATGGCCCATCATGCGTCAGGGCAATGGCACGCGCAGAGATTTACTCGAGCGTTTCCGAACACTGGATCATGCGGTGTTGGTGGGAAGTGCAAGTTTTTGGGAGGGGATCGATGTGGCCGGTGATCGTCTCACGCTCGTGGCGATCGACAAACTTCCTTTTGCGCCACCTGATGATCCGGTTCTCGAAGCGCGTCTCAGAGCGTGCCGCAGTCGCGGCGGTAATCCGTTTATGGAATATCAGTTGCCTGAGGCTGCGATCGCCCTCAAACAGGGGGCAGGTCGTCTTATTCGAACGGAGACGGATTGGGGTGTGCTGATGGTGGGCGACACCCGTTTGGTAGATAAACCTTATGGCAAGCAGCTTTGGCGTGGCTTACCCCCTTTTGCAAGAACGCGTGACGTTGAAGAAGCCGTTGCTTTCTATCAACGCCACAACGAGGTGCCTGCCACTTAAGCCGCTGTTGCTTAACGTATCTCTTGTCAATACAGGTTTAGAACAAGCGCAAAGGATTCCAGGCGCTGTACTTGTCAGGAAAGCCTTTACTAATGAGTGTTGTCTTCGGAAAGTTTTGGAGCAACACGCGCTCAGCGTCGTTACGCAGATCCGTCATACCTAGCTTTTCATAGGACATCATCATGATGTAAAGCGCGGGCTCAGCGGCCGGTACACCCTGAAAGTCAGTAATGACGCTTTGTGCACGGCTAATGGCCGCGACATAGGCATAGCGCTCGTAGTAAAAACGCGCGATGGTCATTTCGTTTTCTGCCATCGTGTTGACGAGCCAGTTCAGACGCTTGCGTGCATCGGGTGTGTAACGGCTTTCTGGATATTGCTGCACCAACTCAGTAAAGGCGGCAAAGGATTGACGCAAGGCACGAACGTCACGCTCACCTGGATTTTGGCGGGTAAAGCTTGAGAAAACGGCGCTTGGGGGCGTGAAGTTCACCAGACCCTTGAGGTACAAGACGTAATCCATTGAAGGATTGCCTGGATACTGTTGCTGAAAGCGTGTCAGCGTTCCAATCGCAAGCTCTGGCTCTTTGTCTTTCCATTGACAATAGGCCAGATTGATTTGGGCCTGCTGAGCGTAGACGCCAAAAGGAAAGCGTGCCTCAACCGCAGCAAACCGTTCCTTGGCCACGCGCCAGTTAGCAGAGTTCATCTCTGTTTTGCCGTCTTGAAACAGTCGTTCGGCATTCCAGTTGGCGGTTGGGTCGTATTCTGGGGCCTTGGTCCCGCAACCCGCGATCAGCGCCAACGCGGCAAACATCAACAAAACCCGGCTGATCAATTGGCTCAGCGAGTGTGTAGGGATAAAAGAAAAGGTGGTGCGATCCATCACGAGATGATCCTTGGTGTTAGCATTCTCCACTGATTATAAGACGAGTCGAAATGCCTGATAACCCTATTTCTGAAGATACCCTTCCAGACGACGAACCGCAGATTTTTCGGGTCACCGATGAAATGCCCCTGGAACGTCTCGATAAAGTGCTGGCGCAGCTGGTTCCTCAGCATTCCCGTAGCCGGATACAGACCTGGATTGAGCGTGGCCACGTGCTGATTAATGGCAAGATTGCTCGTGTGCGTCAGACCTTGCGTGAGGATGACATCATTACGGTGTACGAGCAGCCCTCTCCAGAGGAGGGCGCCTTTAAACCCGAGCCTATCGCATTTGACGTGATGGGTGAAAGTCCGGATTGGATCGTTGTCAACAAGCCCGTCGGTTTGGTCACCCATCCCGGTGCCGGTAACTGGAGTGGTACGCTTTTAAACGGCTTACTCTATCGCTATCCAGAGCTGATCCAGGTGGCGCGCGCTGGCATTGTCCATCGTCTAGACAAGGACACTTCCGGTTTGTTGGTGGTGGCCAGAAATGAGGTGGCTCAGACACATTTGGTTCGACAACTCCAAGCCCGCACGATGGGGCGCGAGTATCTCGCCCTTGCACATGGGCGTATGTTGGGTGTAGGAACCGTAGATCGTCCCATTGGTCGGGATCCTAGAGTGCCGGTGCGCATGGCGGTTGAGCGTCCAAGCGCGCCTAAAGCCGCCATCACGCATTACGCGCTGACGCGGGTGGGTGAGTATCACGACTCGAACATTTCTCAGGTCAGTTGTCGCTTGGAAACAGGACGTACCCATCAGATTCGTGTCCATTTGGCCAGCCTGGGTCACCCTCTGCTGGGTGATACGCAGTATGGGGGCCGGATCATCGGTGACGCTAATCGTCAGATGCTGCACGCCTTCCAGCTCCGCTTTGAGGACCCGACCTCTGGTGAAGAGGTGGCTTTTACTGCGCCACCTGCGGAGGATTTGTTGCGTGTTCAAGAGCAGATTCAATGGAAATAAGCCCACAACACCCTCTTGCTGTTGTACAGCCTGCGCGCGCCTGGCTAGGCGTCAGGGCGTTTTGTACAACGCGAGAAGGGGGCC
Source organism: Bordetella parapertussis (assembly GCA_945862495.1). Taxonomy (GTDB): domain Bacteria; phylum Pseudomonadota; class Gammaproteobacteria; order Burkholderiales; family Burkholderiaceae_B; genus Zwartia; species Zwartia parapertussis_G. Next base: position 15,430 of record CAMAYM010000006.1, read on the forward strand.
TGGGTACAGCGCCTTTTGACACATTTAATCTAGGACTTGGGGCAGGCGATTCCCCAGAGGTCGTCTTAGCAAATAGGCAGCTGCTCAATCGAGCGCTTCCTTCTGAGCCTGTTTGGTTGAAACAAGTGCATGGTGTGCGTGTCGTCGATGCAGACGATCCGATGATTGTTGCATCTAATTTGAACGCTCCCGAGGCTGATGCGTCTGTGACGACTTGCCCAGAGCGGGTGTTAGCCGTGTTGACTGCGGATTGCCTCTCCGTTGTGGTTTCGGATGATCGTGGTTCAGTGCTAGGAGCCGCGCACGCAGGCTGGAAGGGTCTTGCTGCGGGCGTTCTCGAAGAAACGCTTGCGTTGATGCTTCTCAAGCAACCCACAGCCACAGGATGGCGAGCTTGGATCGGTCCGGGTATCGGTGCGACGGCTTTTCAAGTTGGAGCAGATGTCCGGGATGCTTTTTCAGTGGAGCTTGCGTTGCAGCCTGACCTGTGTGTGGATGACCTATTGGTGGCTGAGCGCTGGAGACTTGATCTAGCGGGGCTTGCTCAACTGCGTCTTCATCGAATGGGTGTGAAAGAGGTTGAGCTAAGCCACTGGTGCACAGTTAACAATCCTAAGCAATTCTTTTCTTATCGTCGAGATCGTCAAACCGGACGGATGGCAACGGTGGCTTGGATGGTCTCGCCGAAATTATAAACACGGTTAAAAATCGTCAATCGACCCAGAGTATCGTTTAGCATCCGTTTCCCCTGATTGACATTCTGTCTAATGCAGCGCAGGATTACTTCGCTACGTGCTGATAAAGGTCACGATTTGAATTTCCCATTTCCTGAAGGTTGGGTGCCTCCAGCCAGTCTCTCCCCCGAAGCACTCGCCGAGATCCAACATGATTTTTTGGAGGGATGGCAACGCATTTCAAAAGATGCGGCCGATGGTCATTTGACCCCACTCAAGGACAGACGTTTTGCGGCGTCGGCGTGGGCGAGCAGTCCACCACACTTAATGATGGCGCACTTGTATTTGCTTTCAGCAGACGCGATGAGCCGCATGGTGTCTGCTGCGACGGCAGAGCCAGAAGTAAAAAGCCGCTTAGAGTTTTCGATTAGCCAGTGGCTCGACGCCTTATCACCCGCTAATTTTCTTGCGACAAATCCAGAAGCACAGGCAGCCCTGGTTGACTCTGGGGGTGAGACGCTTGTGGCAGGCATGCAAAATCTGCTGTCGGACCTACAGAAAGGCCGTATTACCCAGACCGATGAGACTAAATTTAAGCTTGGTGAAAATGTTGCCACCACGCCAGGGTCGGTGGTGTTTCAAAACGCCTTTTTTCAGTTGCTTCAATACGCCCCGAGCACACCAACGGTGTTTCAACGCCCGATCTTGCTGGTGCCCCCTTGCATCAATAAGTTTTACATTCTTGACCTACAGCCAGAAAACTCCTTGGTCCGCTACTTAAGCGAGCAAGGCTTTACAGTCTTTTTAATGTCTTGGCGCAACCCGCTAGCAGAAGAGGCTGATGAGATGGCGCAGGCGACATGGGATGATTATTTAAAGCAGGGTATTCTAAAGGCTATTGAAGTCACGCAAACGATCTCAAAACAGCCCCAAATCAACGCACTTGGTTTTTGTGTAGGCGGCACAATGCTCGCGACGGCACTGGCTGTAGCTGCTGCCCGTGGAGAGGAGCCGGTTGCGTCGGTCACGATGCTCACTGCCATGGTGGATTTCCATGACACGGGCACGCTCGGGGTGTTTGTGGATGAACAGCATGCAAAATTACGCGAAGGACAAATTGGCAGTGGTGGCTTGATGTCCGCCCGAGAACTGGGCTCGACCTTCTCATTTTTGCGCCCGAATGAACTCGTGTGGAATTATGTTGTTTCGAATTATTTAAAAGGTCAAACGCCCGTCGCCTTTGATTTGCTATTTTGGAACAGCGACGGTACCAATTTATCGGGCCCGTTTTTCACTTGGTATTTTCGTCATACCTATTTAGAAAACAAACTCTGCCAGCCGGATGTGTTGACCTGTTGCGGCGTACCGATCGATATGCGCAAAGTGAATATTCCTGCGTTTATTTACGCTTCGCGCGAGGATCACATCGTGCCCTGGCGTTCGGCCTTTGCGACCTTGTCATTATTTTCTGGCGACAAGACGTTTGTGTTGGGAGCATCTGGGCATATTGCAGGCGTGATTAATCCCCCTGCTAAAAATAAACGTAGTTATTGGGTGGGTACTGCTCAGGCGGATAGCAAGGATCCGGACAAGTGGGATCAGCAGTCTGTCGAAAAGCCCGGTAGTTGGTGGCCAACTTGGGTCGAGTGGCTGAGCACACACAGCGGTAAGCGTGTGCGGGCGCCCAAGCAAGCTGGTCGAGCGCCGTATCAAGTGCTTGAGGCCGCACCAGGATCCTACGTTAAGGTCAGAGCAGTCTAAGTTCAGTTCAATGCATGTTGTGCAGGATAACCTCGGAGATTCAATATGAGTGCAAAGATTGCGTATGTCACGGGTGGAATGGGTGGAATTGGCACCGCGATTTGCCAGCGTCTGGCAAAAGAAGGCATGACAGTGATTGCGGGCTGTGGACCGAGTCGCGACCACCAGCAGTGGATCGACGAACAAGCTGCGTTGGGCTATACCTTTTATGCTTCTGTAGGAAACGTCTCGGATTGGAACTCCTGCGAAGCCGCGTTTAAAAAAGTAGTGGCTGAACATGGTCCAGTCGATATTCTGGTGAATAACGCGGGCATCACGCGAGATGGTGTGTTTCGTAAAATGACTTCAGATGATTGGCGTGCTGTGATGGATACCAACCTCAACAGCTTATTCAACGTAACCAAGCAAGTGATCGACGGTATGGCGGATCGTGGTTTTGGGCGTATTATCAACATCAGTTCGGTGAACGGTCAAAAGGGACAGTTTGGTCAGTGCAACTATGCAACAGCCAAAGCCGCGATTCACGGCTTTACGATGTCGCTGGCACTTGAGGTTGCGAGCAAAGGTGTCACGGTGAATACCGTTTCACCGGGTTATATCGGAACGGATATGGTGCGGGCGATTCGCCCAGATGTGCTTGAGAAAATTGTGTCTGCGATTCCGGTCAAGCGACTGGGACGACCAGAAGAAATTGCTTCGATTATCAATTGGATCGCCTCTGAGGAGTCTGGATTTTCTACAGGCGCAGACTTTTCTCTCAACGGTGGTTTACATATGGGTTAAGCTATCTGGCCGTCTGAGTGTTGAGTAACAAACATATAAAGTAGTTAAATAGACGATAGATCTGGGGACAGGAATGACTGAAGCAGCAGCAGGCGTACCCGTGCGCCTGATTAAAAAATATCCAAATCGACGTTTGTACGATACGCAAACGAGTACATACATCACGCTTGCGGACGTCAAGCAACTTGTCTTGGAAAATGAGTTGTTCAAAGTGGTGGATGCCAAGTCAGCCGAAGATTTGACGCGCAGCATTCTCCTCCAGATCATTCTCGAAGAGGAGAGCGGTGGCATGCCGATGTTCTCTTCAACCATGTTGGCACAAGTGATTCGATTTTATGGTCACGCCATGCAGGGAATGATGGGGACCTATCTTGAAAAAAATATCCAAGGGTTTATGGAGATTCAGGAGCGCATGGCTGATCAGTCAAAAGGCCTGTACGGCACCAATCAGTTTGCACCTGAAGCATGGTCACAGTTTATGACCGCCCAGACCCCGATGGTACAAAACATGATGAATAGCTATGTAGAGCAGAGCAAAAGCCTGTTTTCTCAGATGCAGGACAAAATGCAAGATCAGACGCGTGCCATGTTCTCGACCTTTCCTTTCACACCTGGAACTGCGGGCGAGAAAGGAAAAAACTAAAGGTCTCAGCCCTGTTTGACACGCAGGGCAATATGATCCAGCGCCTCTTGAACCTGGTCGATCAAAATCAAACACAGATCACCAGGTTCTAATTTGGCAAGTGCAGTATCAATCGCTAAAAACTCGCCTCTGATCTCGACGATGTCTTTTGTGCGTGAGACATTGACCAGTCCCTGCTGCAAAAGCGCAAGCACCTCACCATCCTCACGTCCGCGCTGGCATTGATCCTGATACAAAATTGCCTGATCAAACGCTTCGCCAAGAATTTCAGTTTGACGCACGATATCTTCGTCACGTCGATCGCCCGCACCACTGATCACAACCATTCTGCGCTTGGCAGGTATTGTCTCAATTGCTTGTATGAGCGCCTGAATGGCATCTGGATTGTGTCCATAGTCAGCCACAACCGTCGCACCACGATAATCAAATACATTAAAGCGGCCTGGGGCTGTTTGCGCATCGTTGACAAATGTTGAAAGGCCTGTGGAGATTGTTTGCCAGTTGATGCCGAGTGCCCACGCCGCGGCAATGGCAGCCATTGCATTTTCGTTTTGAAAGGTAATGCTGCCATTGCGGGTAAGTGGAATCGCTTTTAAAGGCAAGCGATGCTCCATGGTGCCTTCTGCGGCAACAATATTGTCTCCATCGACATACACAACACGCTTGCCTTGGGCACGATGGGTATTGAGAGCGGGAAGTTGGCGATCGCTGGAAAATAAGGTGACTGAGCCAGGGCAAGACTCCGCCATCTTAATGACCATCGGATCCAGTGCGTTGAGTACAGCAGTGCCATGTGGCGCTACGTTTTGTACGATCACGCGTTTGACCAGCGCGAGCGAATCGACCGTCGTAATAAAATTCATGCCGAGGTGATCGCCAACACCGATATTGGTCACAATGGCGACATCACACTTATCAAACGCGAGGCCTTCTCGCAAAATTCCACCGCGTGCTGTTTCAAATACCGCGGCATCCACATCGGGATGCATGAGCACATTGCGCGCGCTCCGCGGACCACTGCAGTCTCCCGTGTCGATGCAGCGATGCTCAATGTAGACACCATCTGAGTTGGTCATGCCGACGCGTTTACCGCTCTCCTTGAGTAAGTGTGCCGTCAATCTAACCGTAGTCGTTTTACCATTAGTGCCTGTGACGGCAACCACTGGAATACGAGCGTTATCACCCTCAGCAAACATCGTCGTGACGATGGCTTCACCGACGGGACGCGCTTTGCCAAAGGAGGGACTAAGGTGCATTCGTAGGCCGGGGGCAGCATTGATTTCTACAATTCCGGCGCGCTGTTCTTCCATGGGCCTGACCACGGTTTCTGCGACGAGGTCGACACCGGCTATGTCGAGTCCGACCATTTGTGCTGCAGTCACCATTCGCGCAGCAAGTTCAGGATGTACTTCATCGGTGACGTCTGTGGCACTGCCCCCTGTGCTGAGGTTAGCGTTATTGCGCAATAAAATACGTTGGCCATTCTCTGGAACCGACTGAGCGTTTAATCCTTGGTTTGCCAGCGTCGCAAGTGCAATGTCGTCCAGACGGATTTTAGTCAAGGCCGTTGCATGACCATCGCCACGTAAAGGATCTAAATTGACCGAATCAATGAGTTGCGCAATAGTATGTTGACCATCACCAATGACACTGGGTGGATCGCGTCTAGCAGCGGCAATTAATTGGTTGCCAATCACGAGCATTCTGAAATCATGGCCAGGAATATATTGCTCAATGATCACATCACTGCTGATTGTGCAGGCCACATCAAAGGCTTTGTTTAACTGTTCACGCGTCTCAATGTTGACGGCAACGCCCTTGCCCTGATTACCGTCGCGAGGTTTTACCACGACCGGAAAGCCGATTTGATTTGCGATCGCCCAAGCCTCGTCTCGATCGGTTGCAACATGCCCCTGAGGGACAGGAACCCCGGCAGCTTGCAACAACATTTTGGTGAGATCTTTATCTTGTGCAATCGCTTCTGCAATGGCACTCGTGCCGCTCGTTTCCGCTGCTTGAATGCGTTTTTGTTTGCTGCCCCAGCCAAACTGAACTAGGCTGCCTTCAGTCAATCGGCGATATGGAATGCCTCTTGCAACCGCGGCATCCACAATCGATCCTGTGCTCGGTCCGAGACGAACGTCTTCGTCCAGCTCGCGTAGCTCAGACAGGGCGCGTTTGATATCGAACGCGCTATCGTCGAGCGCAGCTTGGCACAAACTTTCTGCGAGTTCGAGGGCCCGACGGCCAACGGGCTCTTCGGTATATTGAAAAACAATTTGAAAGACATCTTGTTCGGCGGTTGAGTGCGTTTGGCCAAAGGCCACGGGGCATCCTGCTGCGGCCTGCAAACCAAGTGCGATCGCCTCTATTGCGTGCGCCACTGTAATCGGATCTTTGTGTCCGAAAGGGCGTAATGGCTTGATATCAGGAAATCGCGCACGCAGCCGTGTGACAAAGGCGGGTATTTTATCTAAATCTGACTCGTCACCTGTGCATGTCACGACCGCTTCGATGGCAGTGTGGCGACTCCACAAGTTTGGACCACGTAGCGCGCGAATTCTAGAAACTTCCATTTGGATTCCTAAGGATAAGGAGGTGGGACGAGTGTTGTAGGTGATTGAGATTAGTTCAGTTCAAAAGCGATCAGGCCTGCTTCGATTAATTCAGGTGTAACACCAAGAGACCAAGCAGCAGCAGCGGCAGCAAGGATACTGCCGATGTGCGCTTGGCGAGTCCCTTGCTCTGATACTGGAATCGATGTCATCGTACAGAGATTTCTGCGAACAGACCCCTCAGCTAAAATAAGTTGACCGTGGTCAATAAACACCGCGCGCTGACCGCAAGCGATATGCGTGATAAGGGCGGGCAGGTTTGCCTGGCTGCCAAATAATGTGACTTGACCGTCACAAAATTGCGACAACGCCATCACGCGCTGATCATCGGCATTGAGGATGGCCATGCCCTGTGGGAGTATCACGTCCATTTGGGTGCGGTAAATATTAATCAGATCAAGCTCATCGCAGATTTCATATGCAGCCAGATCTTCCGTCCAGTCAACGTTGGTAATAATACCTACCTCGCACCGCTCATAGGCAAGGCCTTCAGTCAAAATTTGTTTGCAACCATTTTCGATGATGACCGCTTCGACTTCGCGATTTAACAGGATGCGTTTACCGTTTGCATGATCTGCGCAGTTGCCGGCGTGCAGGCGGCGGTGATTGACAAACAGACCATCACTACAGGCGAGTCCAGTTTTCCAGCCATGAAGGGATAGAAGTTTGAATAGCAGTTTGCTTGTGAGTGTTTTGCCGCGTGTGCCAGTAATGCCAACGACAGGAACTCTCGCCATATCGCCGGGCGGAAAGGTATAGCCAACGATATCGCGGCCGACTTGACGAGCTCTGCCTTGCGCAGGCTTGAGGTGCATCAGCAACCCTGGGCCTGCATTCACCTCAACAATGGCGCCTTGTTGCGCACCCAGAGGTTTGGAAATGTCTTCAGCGACTAAGTCGACTCCTGCGATATCCAGTCCAACGATACGGGCTGCCGTGCACGCAACGGCAGCCACCTCTGGATGAACGTCTTCGGTGCAGTCAAAGGCAACGTTTCCATTGCGTTGAATCGTAATTTCTTGTCCCATCAGGGGTACATCATCCGGTGCAAAACCTTGTCGTTCAATTTCAAGTGTGGCGGCAGCGTCGAGTTTGATAAAGTTCAGCGGCTGATCTTCTTCGTGTCCACGGCGTTGGTCTGCATTGAGTTGGGTATCAATTAATGTTCGGATGCTTTGTTTGCCATCGCCTGTGACACATGCGTGCCGGCCTTTTGCAGCCGCAACGAGATTGCCTCCCACCACAAGGAGTCGGTGTTCATGACCACGTATGAACTGCTCAACGAGCACGCCTGAGCCTTCCTCAATCGCAACCAAATAGGCCCGCGTGATTTCCTCGCGGGTGGACAAATTTGTAAAAACACCTCGGCCATGATTGCCATCGATGGGCTTGACTACGATTGGCAGCCCTAAGTCTTGTGCCGCGTCCCAAGCATCCTCGGGGCAGGAGACTTCTCGGCCAACCGGGACGGGTACGCCACAGGATTGAAGCAAGCGCTTTGTGAGGTCTTTATCGCGAGAGATGGTTTCCGCGATGGCGCCTGTGTTGTCAGTTTCTGCAGTCCAGATCCGGCGCTGATTGACACCGTAGCCCAGCTGTAAAAGATTGCCTGCACTCAGTCTAATCGCAGGAATATCACGGTCATCCGCGGCATCGACAATGCAAGCGGTGCTAGGACCCAGGCAGTGGTTTAGGCGCAGCGCATGAAGTGCATGGATCATGCTGTCGACGTCGAGCGGCTGATCATTGAGGGCGTTGAGCAGCAGCGTTCGCGCAAATTTGAGCGCTTGCTGCGTCACGATTTCGTGCCAGGCGCGCACAACGACCTTGTAAAGCCCGGCCTGTGAAGTTGCGCGTGTTTGGCCATATCCTCCTGGCATGCCCGCATGTTGCTGCAAAACAAGCGTGAGGTGTTCGAGCAGGTGGGGGGACCATATCCCTGAGGGCAGTAATGAAGGCGTGTCTTTGGACGCTTCGATGCCAGGCCCTGGCTGGGTAAGTGCAGGAAGGGCTCGACACAAGCGTTCATAGAAAGCGCGCACTGACGCGCTAGGCAGGGCCTGAAAGCCGTCAAACTGTATCCAAGCCTCGATCACTGGGCGGTAGGTCCAGATATTCGGCCCGCGCAAATAAATTGTGCGCAGAGTCGAGATGTCACATGTGCTCATAAGAAACAGTTTAGGCTGCAGAAATAATGGTTTGTTGCGCTGCACAATACCGTGCATGTTCCATTATCGCAGCAAAAAGGAGGGTTTGGCAGGGTTCAATCCACGGATGCTTCAATGCAAGAGGCATATGCTAGTTATACTTGCGATGTGAACACATTTTGAGCTCAGCCAAATTTTTCCAATGAACAGCTTTCTGTTGCAGTCGGCGTTTCAGACTGATGCGCCCTTTCTGTTGCAGCGATGACATCTCTCGCATCCCCTGAGCATGCACTCAGCTCATCCATCCCCAGCAGCTGGTCAGACACACTGACAGCGATGTTGGAGCCGGGTGAGCTCGTGATTGCCTGTTTAGAGCCTGATTTGGACGATCGCCTTTACTTTGCCTCAGGGGCGCTCGTGCTGTCGTCTCAGCGTTTGTTTGCCCGCGCGCCCGGTGCCACGGATTGGCTGGTTTGGAACGTATCAACAACGCAGTCGCTTCAACACCGCGACCATGCCGGTGTGGGTTCGATTGAGTTATTTGATGGCTCGACTCGTCTGGGTATCTGGCGTCATACGCTTGGTATGGTGCCCGCTGTCGTACGCATGGTCGAATTATTTAGCAACTTGCAAACAAAGCTGCGCGATCCCCAAGCTGAAATTGTTGTTGACGCCGCCGCCTGCCCTGCCTGTGGAACACCTTTCGCACAAGATCAAGACGAGTGCGCAGTTTGCGAAGCCACACCAACGGGGCCCAGTGACACTTGGGCACTCCTTCGCCTCGCCAGGTTTGCCAAGCCCTATCGTTTGCCCTTGTTAGTCGGTTTGCTGTTGACGCTTATGTCGACTGCAGCTTCGCTCGTTCCGCCTTATCTCACGATGCCGCTCATGGATGACGTTCTGATTCCTTTTCAGAATGGTAGGCCGATTGACTACGATTTGGTGACTTTATACCTGACAGGTTTAGTGGTTGCGGCTTTATTGGCATGGTTGCTGGGTTGGGCGCGTACGTATTTGCTCTCTTGGGTCAGTGAGCGAATGGGGGCCGATCTGCGCACCACCACCTTCAATCACCTCCAGACTTTATCCTTGCAGTTTTTTGGCGGTAAACGCACGGGTGATTTGATGGCGCGCATCGGCAGTGAAACCGATCGTATCAACTTGTTTTTATCTTTGCACTTGTTGGATTTCGTCAATGATGTGTTGATGATTGTGATGACGGCTGCAATTCTTTTATCGATCGATCCATGGCTCGCTGTTACGACGTTGGTGCCCTTGCCGATCATTATCTGGATGATTCATCTTGTTAGGGACCGTTTGCGTTTTGGTTTTGAAAAGGTTGATCGCTCCTGGAGCGAATTGACCAACGTGCTGGCTGACACTATTCCAGGTATTCGCGTGGTCAAGGCGTTTGCCCAGGAAAAACGTGAGGTGGCCCGGTTTCGCGAAGCCAATGATCGCTATTTGGGCGTGAACGATCGCATAAATAAGATCTGGGCGTTGTTCGCGCCGACAGTGACGTTTTTGACTGAGATCGGTTTGTTGGTCGTGTGGATTTTCGGCATTACTCAGGTTGCTTCGAGTGCAATCAGCGTTGGGGTGCTAGCCGCCTTCCTCGCGTACATCGGTCGCTTTTATACGCGATTGGACTCAATGAGCCGGATTGTGACCTACACCCAGCAGGCGGCGGCGGGCGCCAAGCGCATCTTTGATATTTTGGATCATGTCTCAAGCGTACCGGATGCACAGCGTCCTGTTCCGCTTACGCGGATGGAAGGCCGCATCGAAATTCGTAATGTGGGTTTTCGCTACGGTAGCCGCACGGTATTACGTAACGTCAATTTGAGCATTGGTGCGGGTGAGATGATTGGTCTTGTTGGACATAGTGGCTCTGGCAAGAGCTCACTGGTCAATCTGATTTGCCGTTTTTATGATGTCACCGAAGGCGGCATTCGCGTGGACGGCGTGGATATTCGCTCCTATTCGCTCAATTCCTTCAGAAGCAACATTGGCCTGGTGCTTCAAGAACCGTTTTTGTTTTTCGGGACGATTGCTGAAAATATCGCTTACGGTAAACCGAGTGCGACCCGTGAAGAGGTGATCGCAGCGGCTAGAGCTGCACGTGCACACGAATTTATTTTGAGATTACCACAAGGCTATGACTCTCTGGTCGGTGAGCGTGGTCAGGCTTTGTCGGGCGGTGAACGACAACGTATCTCCATTGCACGTGCGCTCTTGATCGACCCCCGCATTTTGATTCTTGATGAAGCGACCTCGTCGGTTGATACAACAACGGAAATGGAAATTCAGGAAGCGCTAGATAATCTGATCCAGGGTCGAACAACAATTGCGATTGCACACAGACTGAGCACGTTACGCAAAGCCGATCGCCTGGTCGTGCTTGATCGCGGACAAGTGGTTGAGATCGGCAATCACGACGATTTGCTAGCGCGTGGTGGTGCTTATCATGCGTTGTATGAGGCACAAACGCGACAGGTAGATGCGGAACTTCCACTCGCTACCGCAAGTGAGGTCAAGTGATGGATGATTTTCAACTGACGCGTAACTTGGCTGGACGACTGGTATTGACCCTCGCTGATGGCACGATGCATGAAGGGGTCATTCCTGTGCGTGCCTATCCTGTTCAGTCGCCAAAAGAGTTTGTCGCGTTGATGAGCACTGAGGGTAAAGAAGTGCTCTGGATTGAACGTCTTGCTGAGGTGCCCGAAGACGTCTGCGGGCTGATCAACGAAGAAATCGCCTCGCGCGATGTGATGCCAGTCATTCAGCACCTTTCCAAGGTCTCGACCTACTCAACACCGAGTACCTGGGACGTTGTCACGGATCGAGGACCGACTAAATTCATCCTCAAAGGCGAGGAAGATATCCGTCGCTTGAATGGTGGCACACTCATCATCACGGATAGTCACGGACTGCGCTTTTATGTGGCAGATATGCAGCATCTCGACAAACATAGTCGCCGCATTTTGGATCGATTCCTTTAAAGCACTGCCTCCTATCAAACACGGCTCAAGTCAGTTTGATCAACTGTTTACCAAAATTTTCACCTTTTAGGAGGCCGACAAAGGCTTCCGGTGCATTGGCAAGTCCTTCGGTAATCGACTCCCGAAACTTGAGTTTTCCCGCAATGACTAGCGCATAGAGGCTTTCTCGAATGGCAGGCCACGTCTCAAGTTTGTCTGACACGATAAAGCCTTGGACACGTATGCGGTTGATCAAAATGGAGCGCAGCGTGCGATAGGCATGCGCCTCGCGGTTGAACTCAGACACCATGCCACAGAGCGCAATGCGCGAGGCAACATTCATGTGCGTCAGCAGGGTTTCAAAAATTGCGCCGCCTACATTTTCATACAAACAGTCAATGCCGGAGGGCAAGGCTGCCGCGAGTTCAGAGGCAAAATGTGCAGAGCGATGATCGACGCAGGCATCAAAGCCGAGCACTTGCGTGACATAGTGACATTTTTCCGATCCACCCGCGATGCCGACGACACGGCAGCCGTTTAGCTTGGCGAGTTGTCCCACGACGCTGCCCACAGCGCCGGAGGCCGCATCCACCACCACGGTTTCGCCTTTTTGAGGCTGGCAAATATCAATAAGGCCCGTCCAGGCTGTAATGCCTGGCATGCCGAGTACGCCCAAATAAGCGGAGGGGCTGACGTGCTCCGTACGAATCAAGGTGACGGCACTCGCGTCCATGGCTGCAAATAATTGCCAGCCCGTCGCCGCGAGCACGGAGTCGCCGATGTTGAAAGCCGGTGTGTTGGACGCGATCACTTGGCCAACGGTTGACCCCACCATGCATTCGCCCACATTGACGCTACGCGCGTAGGATTTAGCCTCTGAGATTCGGCCCCGCATATAAGGGTCAAGCGACAGCCATTGGTTCTGAATCAGGACTTGACCCGGACTGGGGGAGGGAATTTCTGTTTCTTTCAATGAGAAATTGGCGGGTGTGACCCATCCTTCGGGTCGGCTAGCAAGGATGATTTGTAGGTTGCGCATAGAAGCGATATGTTCAATAAAATATAGGGTATGCACTAGGCGGTGTGAAGCGTCGCGGAGTAGTAACTTTATACATGGATAATTTACGATTCGCTGCAACTCGTTTTGAGACAATCAAACACCACAATGGGAGTTCCCAAATGGCTATAAACCTGACCGTCAATGGCAAATCACACAGCATTGATGTTGATCCAAGCACTCCATTGCTTTGGGCGATTCGTGAACAAGTCGGCTTGACTGGAACGAAATACGGCTGTGGTGTGGCGCAATGTGGCGCCTGTACGGTGATGCTCGACGGTCAAGCCATTCGTTCTTGTGTGATGCCTGTTTCTGCTGTCGCTGGTAAAAGTGTGCAGACGATTGAGGGTCTTGCGACGGATGGCAAGCTCACGAAATTACAGCAAGCATGGATCGATCATCAGGTTCCCCAATGTGGTTTTTGTCAATCCGGAATGCTGATGGCTGCGACAGATTTGCTCGCCAAAAATCCAAAGCCTACTGATGCGGACATCGATCAGGCGATTACAAATATCTGTCGTTGCGGAAGCTTTCAAGAAGTTCGCGCCGCGATTCACTCAGTTGCTAAAGCTTAAGGGGTCCTCACATGAATGCTCGCGTCCCGAATCCTTCCCGCAGACAATTTATTGTTGGCACAACTGCCGTCAGTACCGGTCTGGCCTTGGGCTTGCAGTTTCCTTTTAGTAGTTTGGCACAAGCGGCTGGCGCCACACCTGAAATCGGTGTGTGGGTCGTCATCAAGCCCGATGAGAAAGTCGTTGTCAGAGTCGTCCGCTCCGAGATGGGCCAAGGGACGATTACTGGCTTGGCACAAATGGTTGCCGAAGAGCTCGAATGTGACTGGAAAAATGTCACGACTGAGTATCCGACTCCCGGTGAAAGTCTCAAACGTAAAAACCCCTGGGGCTCATTCTCTACCGGCGGTAGCCGCGGTATTCGCACCTCTGAGCAGTATGTCCGCCAGGGCGGTGCAGCTGCCCGTATTATGCTGGTTCAGGCTGCAGCAGATGGCTGGAAAGTGCCTGTCGCTGAGTGCCAAGTGTCTGAGGGTGTGATCACTCATAAGGCATCTGGTCGTAAAACAACCTATGGCAAAGTTGCTGAAGCGGCCTCCAAGTTTTCCGTGCCCAAAGACATCCCCCTTAAGGATCCTAAAGACTGGAAAATTATCGGTAAATCGGTGCAGCGTATTGATACGTTTGCTGACAAAGTCACCGGCAAGCAGGTCTATGGCATGGACTTAGTCCTGCCTGGTATGTTGGTGGCAACGATTAAAGAGTCCCCCGTCTTTGGTGGCAAGCTCAAGAGCTTTGATGCCAGCAAGGTATCTGGCATGAAAGGCGTGAAAAAAGTGGTGCAAGTCAGTGACTCCGCTGTTGCAGTTGTCGCGGAGACTTTTTGGGTTGCCAAGACAGCAATGGATGCTTTGCCAATCGTCTGGGATGAAGGTCCAAATGCAAAAGTCTCCAGCGCCTCTATCGCTGCGATGCTCAAAGAAGGATTGACAGCTGATCAAGCCTTTGTGGGTAACCAGCGTGGTGACACCAAGGCTGCTTTGTCAGGCGCTGCCAAAAAGATTGAGTCGACCTATTTCTATCCCTTCCTCAATCACGCTCCGATGGAAGTGATGAACGCAACGGCCAAGTGGACGCCAGAGCGTTGCGAGGCGTGGGTCCCAACCCAGGACGGCGAGGCCTCATTGGCTGCGGTCATCGCGGCTTCTGGTTTGCCAGCGGATAAGTGCGATGTCTACAAAATCAACTTGGGCGGTGGCTTCGGTCGTCGTGGTGCTTTCCAGGACTACACCACACAGGCTGTCAATATCGCCAAGCAAATGCCTGGTGTTCCAGTCAAGCTCATCTGGACACGCGAAGAAGACATGACGCAGGGCCGCTACCATCCCGTCATGATGTGCAAAATGACGGGTGCCTTTGATGCAAACAAAAAGTTGACCGGTGTGCATATGCGTTTGTCTGGTCAGTCGATTTTGGCTGCTGTTCGCCCAGCGATTGTTGAAAAAGACAAAGGCCGTGACATTTTGGTTTTTCAGGGTCTCATGGAAGGTGGTGAACACTCCATCGGTTATGAGTTCCCTAACCAGTTGATCGATCACGCGATGCGCAATACGCACGTGCCTCCAGGTTTCTGGCGTGGCGTGAACGTCAATCAAAATGCGATCTTTATCGAGTGTTTCATGGATGAGCTCGCGCACGAGGCTGGAATGGATCCCGTTGCGTTCCGTCGTCAGTTCATGGCCAAGTTCCCCCGCAACTTAGCGGCGCTCAATGCTGTCGCTGATGGGATTGGTTGGAGCAAGCCAGCGCCAAAGGGTGTTCATCGCGGCATTGCGCAAATGATGTCGTTTGGCAGCTATGTGGCCGCAGCCTGCGAACTCTCTGTGACGGACGGCACCAAAGTCAAGATTCACCGCATTGTGGCGGCGACTGATTGTGGCTATGCAGTCAACCCAGCTCAAATTGAGCGTCAAGTGTCGGGCTCTTTTGTCTACGGCTTATCCGCTTTGTTTGAAGAAGAGTGCACAATCAAAGACGGGCGTGTTGAACAAAAGAACTTTGATACTTTTAATTCGATTCGCCTCAAACAAATGCCTAAGGTTGAAACGATCATTATTCAAGGTGGTGGTAAGGCTTGGGGTGGCATTGGTGAGCCGACCATCAGCGTGGCTGCGCCTGCCGTATTGAATGCCATCTTTAGCGCAACCGGTAAGCGTTTGCGTGACGTGCCTTTGAAAAATAGTGGTATGACGTTGGTATGACGCTGAGAGTGATTGGGTGGTGGCTAAAGGTTTGCCTTGTTTTTTTAGCCCCTCCCATCACGCTTGCTCAGCCAAGCGGGTCAAATACGGTTGAAGGGGATGTCATTGTTGACTCCCTTTCTGGTATCGTGGGAGATCCTGTACGTGGTCGAGTGATTGTCCTAAGCCGTCAAACCGGTCTGTGTATTTTGTGTCACAGCGGTCCGTTTCCTGAAGAGCGTTTTCAAGGTAATTTGGCACCCGATTTAGCGCTGAGTGCTGCTAGACTGTCTGAAAGTCAGTTGCGGGCGAGGCTGGTAGATGCCCGCCGTTTTAATCCAGACACGATCATGCCGCCTTATTTCACCAAGGACCATGGCACGCGGGTTGCGCCTCAATTTGCCAACAAGACCTTGCTAAGTGCGCAGGAAATCGAGGATGTTTTGGCATTCTTAATGAGTTTAAAGCCATGACCACAAACCGTAGAACTTTTATCGCTGCAATCGGGACTGTCAGCCTTATCCCATGGCTCAAGGCCCATGCTTCGGTGCCCGAAGCGACCGCAGCTATTCAAAAAATAATTGGCAACAAGCCCCTTCAAACAGGCCGTGTCACCCTAGACATCGCCCCTTTGGTGGAGAACGGCAATCTCGTCCCCATGAGCGTATTGGTGGATAGTCCAATGACGCAGGCAGACCATGTTAAAGCGGTGCATGTGATTTCCGAAGGCAATCCTCTTCCCAGTGTGGTGAGTTTTTACTTTGGGCCGCGTGCTGGCCGCGCTGTGATCAGTACGCGGATACGGTTATTAACGTCTCAACGCCTTTGGGCGATTGCCGAAATGAATGATGGTTCATTTTGGCAGGGGCATGCCAATACGCTCGTTACGCTTGCTGCCTGTACAGAGGATATATTGGTATGAGTAAAACTTCTCGCACAGTAGTCTCCATGGCAAAGACCGCGACGCGGGGCGAGGTTGTTCCGATTCGCGTAATCGTTCAGCACGACATGGAGTCTGGTTTTAGACATACCGAGCGCGGTGTCCGTGTTGAGAGAGATATCATTCGAGAATTCATTTGTACGTATGACGGGGTAGAGGTGTTTCGCGCTGAGTTGCATCCTGCTGTCGGCGCGAACCCAACCTTCAGTTTTTTCACTGTCGCGACTCAAACTGGAACGCTTGAGTTTAAGTGGAAGGGCGATAATGACTACGCCTCCAGTGTTTCTAGCCAATTGACGGTCACGGGCTAGCGTGCGTCTGTTTTCAATGGCAACCGTCATGCGCGTGTTGCGGCCATCCTTACTCTTGGTCTTCTTTTTTTTGGGTTGGCAAACGGCACGGGCTCAACCAACGCTTGGCGCTGCAGCAGCAAGCGCGTCAAAGACGCCAGAAAAACATCAATCCAGTTATTTACTGATGTCTCCTGCGACGCGTGCGATGCAGGATGACGAAGCACTCAACCCCGCGACCTTTTGGGTAATGGATGGGCAAACGCTTTGGAATGCGCCTGCAGGTAAAAAAAGCATTTCCTGTGCGCAGTGCCATGGGGATGCCGCCGTCTCAATGAAGGGAGTCGCCGCAAGCTTTCCTAAAATGGTGCATAAAACGTTGTTGAGCCTTGAAGGCCAAATCAACATGTGTCGCCAAAACAAGCAAGAGGCTGCACCGTTTGCGCTTGAAAGCAAACCCTTATTATCGATGTCGAGTTATCTAGGCAACGTTTCCAAAGGCATGCCGATTACGGTTGCACGTACACCCAGTAATGCTGCCGATCTTGATGAAGGTCAGCGTTTATTTGAGCAGCGCATCGGGCAGCTCAATTTATCTTGTGCCCAATGTCATGCAGAGAGAGCGGGCCTCAAACTCGGTGGCAACCTTATTCCTGAGGCGCATCCGACGGGCTACCCGATATATAGACTCGAATGGCAGACGGTCGGATCGTTACAACGACGCTTGCGAAACTGCATGACGGGTGTGCGTGCGGAACCCTATGCGTTAGGCGCAAAAGAGTTAGTGCAGCTCGAACTCTTTTTGATGTGGCGCGCACGCGGCATGCCGCTTGAAACGCCTGGCGTGCGACCTTAGCCTCCCGACAGGCTGTGTTCACCCTCGGCGAGTCCAGTCCCCACTAAATGCATCGCGCAGTTCACAAGCTCAGCTTGATGCGGCGATTGTGCGGAGACCGTTGTCAGGGATGTGTTGCTAATACGTTCTGGAATGTGGTGATGTCCGCGGTCGATATTATTTTCTAATAAGGCTTTGATAACTAAGCCGTGGCTGACCACAACGAGAGGGCCATCCAGACGCGCTCTGAGTTCGGCTGCAAAGGCCAGTGCTTCGGTGACACGCGCGTGAAAGTCGGCCATCGACTCGCCATTCGCAGGTGCTTCGAGCATGTCCATGGCATTAAAGCTCAAGGTGTCATGCGGACGTCCGCGTAGGTCGCCAAAGTTGCGCTCCCATAACAATTCTGTAGGAATGGGCGTGAGACCCGTGTGACGGCTAATCGCCCCTGCTGTCTGCCAGGCGCGCGGCATATCGCTTGCTAAGATCGCAGCGGGTTTCAGAGCGCGCACGCGTTGAGCCATATGCTCCGCCTGTGCCAGGCCGCGCGGAGCCAAGGGCGTATCAGCAGGCTGTATCGTACGTGCTGCATTGAGTAGTGTTTCACCGTGGCGAATAAAGATAATCGACATTGTTTCTTCCTTGTATCCACCACGTTAAGAATTAGGGCGTAAACATCCCGATAAAAATAGCGGGATCGACGCGTGCATCATTGAGGCTGACATTCCAGTGGAGATGTGCACCAGTTACACGACCTGTGGCGCCGACTTTGCCAAGTACTTGCCCGCGTGCCAATGGCTCTCCCGTTTTGACATCGATTGTCGACAAGTGACAAAACATACTGATCATGCCTTGCCCATGATCGACAAATACAGTTTTTCCATTAAAAAAATAATCACCGACCAAAATAACGCGTCCAGCAGCAGGCGTCTGAACAGGCGTGCCTGTTGGCACTGCAAAATCGAGTCCAGAGTGCGGCGCGCGAGGCTGGTCATTAAAGAAACGCTTGAGTCCAAATGGGCTGGACAGTGGGCCTTTGACCGGTCTGTCTAAGAGAAAATTACTGGGCTGCTGTGCGCTAAATACTTGATACGCATCATCTTGAAGTTTTTTTTCACGTTCGTATCGCGCGAGGTCCTCTGGGCTGAGGTCTACATGCTTATTTGTTTTGAGCGTAATGCGCTGCTCACGATATTTTTTGTCGCCTACCGTAAAGCCATACATTGAGCTCTTGGAACCCTGAACGACCTCAAGGTGTTGAGCGCCAACCGTAGCGGAAAGCGGAATACCCACGATAGCAACCCACTTTCCTGTATCCGTGCGCGTTACGAGCACGGGTTTGTCCATGTAACGGGCTGTGGGTGGGGGGCGATTTGAGGCCTTCGATTGGCCGGAGATTTCAACAATCGCCACGCCTCCCGGAACGGCCTGATTGAGGATGTTAAGTTGCGCTTCAGTGACAACCGCAGCGCTTGAATATGTCGATACCACAAGTGCAGCAAGTAAAAAAAGAATATTGCACAGACCCGCTTTTAAGCTGATGAACGTGGTCAAGACCAAAACTTCCAAAGATATTCTGTTGGATTGTCAGGGCATGCCCCAAATTGACACACCATCAGTGCGCTGACGAGATTGGCGGCGGCAATCAGAAAAAAGAGGCCAATCAGAAGTGTGGCGATTCGTTTGTTAAGTAGTGGGGGGCTGGATAGTTGAACGCGGGATTCAGAAAGTTGATTACGATCCAGACAAAGCATCACTGCGCAAAACACCATCATGACGACAAAGGAAATAAAACCCCAAGTATAAAAGTGCAACCCGAAGAGCGTCGAGCCGTAACCGGTATCACCCGGCGCGATATGCAGCAGGATTTGTCGACCAGAGGCCGTCGCACCTCCCAATGCCGAAGCGAGAATAATGGCGTAATGCACGGGAGATGCGCCAAAGCGAACATTGAGCATCATGCCGATGCCTGCAAGCGTCAGTGCGACTCGTTGTAGCTGGCACAGCGGGCAAGGGAGCTCGTTAAAAAATATCTGCCAGTACAGCGCTTCGAGCAAAGAGCCGCAAACTGCCGCCAACGCAAAGGCGTTGAGCCAGAAAGACAGGCCTTGGCCAGTGGTGCTTTGTGAACGATTCGAGTATTCCATGGCCGACCTTTAAAGAGAAATATTGAGTTTGTCGGACATGTGGTAGTTGAGCCACACCAGAAAGATCAAAAAGGTGATGCTCCAGCTGATGATGGCGGGCATTCTTTCACCCCGCATGGTCAAACCAATTGCGACGAGGGCAGTTAAAAAAGGCAGCATCATAATCATGGGGTGACTTCCTATTGGGGTCTGTCTGGAGTGATACTCGATAAGCTTAACATTCAGCGTTGCAATAGAGATGACAGTTCTGTTAAGGATGCGTGATATTTAGGACTAAACGGCAAAGTCAGCTTCAAAAGGCTGTCCGACACGCAAAGTTTGTCCGGCTCCCGCGCGCACAATTGCATTCATGCCAAAGCAAATCGCATCATGCATGCGGTCTAGTCGACGGTAAGCGGCAAGTGTCTCCATGACTTCAGGAGAGCTTGTCGCGGTATAAGGATCGATATTGGGGATTGGGCAGCGACCACAAGGCTTGACTAACCGGAGATCGATCTTTCCAGCGACAGTATGGAATAAAAGATAGGCGAGTTCGTCTTCAATATGCGCATCTAGTCCTTCTAATACTAGGTTGGGTCTAAAACGCAGCATGTCTACAGCCTCTGAGCCCTCAGCTACAAGACGCTCATTCAAGATATCCAGTGAACGTTGGCTCACCACAAGCAGAGCAAATCCATCACTAAACATATTTTTGGCGATGAGGTCGCCCGTCCATTCTTGCGCCGAAAGTCTAACTGCCTGAGGTGAAAATCGAATCAAGCGAAATTGCTTGCCCGGCACAGCCAAAAAGGCATCGAGCCACGCGGCGATCTCATCGCCCATATCGTTACCCATGAGCGTGTCGCGCCAGACGGTGACTTGTTTTGGGATGCCAACATCGTCAAGCGCAACCCTGATCTCTTTGTGGTCGGGCGCACTTAGGTAAAGTGCCTCCGCAGTTAGCCTCGGTGTAATCCACACCATATGGGGAATTTGGCGTTGAGTGACAAACTGACCCTCTTGATCAACAATCATCCAGGCTCGGTCATGTAATAACCCAGTCTGAGTCAGAGGCGATTCCGAGATTTCAATGCCTGCGCACGACTTAATCGGGTAAATAAACATTTGGCTGATCACGCCTGTACAGTCTGCCATGCTGGTCTTCCTAATTATCAAAGGTCGATCTATTCTAAAATGAAGCTCTTACTTCTGTCAGGATTTCGTTATGCCTTCATTTGATGTGGTTTCAGAGGTCGATAAACATGAGCTGACCAATGCCGTGGATCAGGCTAATCGCGAGCTTTCGACGCGCTTTGACTTCAAGGGCACGGATGCTAAGTACGAGCTCGATGAGTATGTCGTGACACAAGTGGCTTCGAGTGCCTTTCAGCTCAAACAGATGCTGGATATTCTGCGCAGTCGCTTGAGTGCGCGAGGCATTGATGTGCGCTCAATGGACGTCGCAGATCCCTTGGAAAACTTGGGTGGCGCCCGTCAAAAAGTGACGATCAAACAGGGAATCGAACAGCCGATTTCTAAAAAACTGATTGCGGCGATAAAAGAAGCCAAACTCAAAGTTGAGACGCAGATTACGGGTGAAAAATTGCGGGTCACAGGTAAAAAACGCGATGACCTACAAGAAGCCATCGCGTTACTCAAAAAAGCCGATGTGCCCTTGCCGCTGCAATTCAACAATTTCCGGGATTAAATTTAGGATCTTGAGACGTTGGCGGCTTAAGCAGGTGTTGCAAAATTTATCGTCCGCCCGTCTTGGCATCACCAAACAGCGTAGTCAAGCCGCGCGGCTGTGAGCGCCAGTACTGCTTTGGCACCTGCACAGTGGCCCCGAGTTCGGCTGCGGCATGCCAAGGCCAGCGTGGGTCGTAAAGCATCCCACGCGCGAGTGCGACCATATCCGCTTCGCCTGTTGCAATGATTGCTTCCGCTTCTTTGGCCTCAGTGATTAGACCCACCGCCATGGTCGGTAGACCCGTACCTTTTTTGATGGTTGTTGCCAGGGGGACCTGATACTTTGGACCCAGTGGAATTTTTTGCTGAGGGGACACACCACCACTCGACACGTCAATAAAGTCGCAGCCGCGTGCTTTTAAAACGTTGCAAAACTCCACGCTTTCTTCGGATGTCCAGCCACCTTCGACCCAATCTGTTGCGGAAATACGAATGCCTAGGGTTGTCGTCTTTGGCGTTACGGCGCGGACGGCATCAAACACCTCAAGTGGAAAACGCATGCGATTGGCTAGCGAGCCACCATATTCGTCGGTCCGCTGATTGGCGATAGGAGAAAGAAATTGATGCAACAAGTAGCCATGCGCGCCGTGCAGTTCAATGCCATCAAACCCAATCCGCAGCGCCCGCTTGGCTGACTCAACAAAAGCTTCGCGAATACGGACCAATCCTGCTTGATCTAATGCCAGAGGAGGTGTTTCGGTAGGAAGCTGTGGAATCGCAGAGGGGCCGACTGGCTGCCAGCCACCATTTTGTGGCGAGACGAGTTGACCACCTTCCCAGGGGCGTGCGCTAGATCCTTTGCGACCGGCATGCGCCAGTTGGATCATGATGGGCATGGAAGCCTGCTGACGCACGATATCAATCGTTTTTTTGAGCGCGGCTTCTGTTGCATCCGAATACAAGCCGACACAGCCATGTGTGATGCGACCAATGTCTTCGACCGCTGTCGCTTCAATAATCAATAAGCCCGCGCCAGACATGGCCATTTGGCCAAGATGCATGATGTGCCAGTCGGTTGTTTTACCTTCGTCTGCGGAGTACTGACACATCGGTGCAATCACGATTCGATTGGGAAGTTTAAGGGGGCCAATAGAGGTGGGCGTAAACAGCTGGCTCATAGGTCTGTATCCTTATTTTTGTGAGACTGCAAAGAGGTAATGTCGAGATTGAGCGTTCAATAATCGCCAAATGCTAACGGTCGGCGTTCGAGACTGCAAGCTGATGAGCTTCCCAGGCAAGCATTTGTACCTTTAGCGCGGCGCCCCAGCGAAATTGACCTGTTTCCCCTGTGGCGCGAACGATACGGTGGCAGGGAACAAGATAGGCCAGTTGATTGGCGGCAATCGCAGTTCCAACGGCGCGCGCAGCACCAGGGTGGCCCACGCTCTCAGCGAGCGCACCGTAGCTTCGCACGTGTCCGAAGGGGATATCCCTTAAAGCTTGCCAGACTTTGAGCTGAAACGGGCTGCCAGACATGGCCAGTGTGAGCCTCGGCTGCGAATGCCCCGACTTACCTATCTGAAATACTTGTTCAAGATAAGCCTTTGCTTCTTTGTCATCTCGCGCAAGGGTGCAATCCGGAAATTCCGAGGCCAATACATCCTGAGGCTGGGGCTTGGCTGTTTGCTGCAGGTGCAGCATAACGATTCCCTGCTCAGTCCACCCGATCAATCCAAATCCGAAGGGTGTTGGCCCTTGTCCATAACGAACGGTCGTAAGCATATGCATGGTGATGGATCCAAAGTGAAAGGGTTGGCGCAAGCAGAGATTGTCATTAGTGTAATGGGTCTGTATGGCATGCGAAAGCTAGGCGACCCGGGCATATAATTCCTGAATCCTTTAGAGGCAGGACAATCCATGAAGCAGGTGTTGTTAGGTTGCATTGCAGATGACTTTACCGGTGCCACGGATCTGGCGAACAATCTCGTGCGAGCCGGCATGCGCGTCCTGCAGACGATTGGCGTGCCGGCAACGCCGGTCGAGGCGGATGTGGATGCAGTGGTCGTATCGCTTAAAAGTCGAACGATTGCGCCCGCTGAGGCGATTGCGCAATCCCTTGAGGCATGCAAATGGCTACGGGCGCAAGGCGCGCAACAAATCTACTTTAAATACTGCTCAACCTTCGATTCGACGCCTCAGGGCAATATTGGTCCAGTGATCGATGCCTTGATGAACGAACTGAAGACAGATTTTACGATCGCTACACCAGCCTTTCCGGATATGGGGCGGACCGTCTTTAAGGGACACCTGTTTGTAGGAGAGGTGTTGCTAAATGAAAGTGGTATGCAGAACCATCCTCTGACACCCATGCAGGACCCTAATTTATTACGCGTATTGTCTCCCCAGACGACTCATCGTGTGGGCTTGATTGATCATGCTGTGGTGGCGCAGGGACAGGAGGCGGTGCGTGCGCGCATCGCTGACTTGCGCCAGCAAGGCATTGGAATCGCGATTGTAGATGCCGTCAGTAACGCGGATCTGTATCGACTTGCACCTGCATTGGCCGATATGCCTTTAGTGACGGCCGGTTCTGGCGTCGCTATTGGTTTACCTGCTAACTTTTCGATCCAACCGAATCCCCACTCAGCCGAACTCCCTCCTGCCGCGGGTTCAAAAGCGATTGTGTCGGGTAGCTGTTCACGCGCGACCAATGCGCAAGTGGCCGATTTTGTTGCGAAGGGTGGTGCGAGTTTAGCGATTGATCCGATGGGCTTGGTGGATGGGACCGAGTCAGTCGCGGCAGTCGTGCAACAAGCCCTCGCCTGGGCCCAGCCGAGGCTTGGCCAGCAACCTGTCTTGATCTACTCAACGGCTACCCCAGAGACCTTGCAAGCAGTGCAGAGCCGCTTAGGGGTTGAACAGGCCGGTGCCCGTGTCGAAGCTACGCTCGCCAAGATTGCAGTAGGTTTGGTTGAGGCAGGGGTCGGTCAGTTGATTGTCGCCGGGGGCGAAACGTCGGGCGCTGTCGTACAAGCGCTAGGCATGACACAACTTCAAATCGGTGCACAAATTGATCCAGGTGTGCCATGGTGTGCGGGTCGCGCGCAACCCGCAGACACGCTCATCCATGTGACGCTCAAGTCTGGCAATTTTGGTCGTGTTGAATTTTTCACTCATGCCTTTGAAGGGATACAGGCGACATGAATCTTGCTCCTCAGCCCACAGAGGCTCAGCTTCGGATCCAACTATGCCAAGTCGGCCGCAGCTTGTTTGAGCGTGGCTATGTGCATGGCACAACAGGCAATATCAGTGTCAGGTTGCCTGAGCCGGCAGGCGGCTTTCTTATTACACCGACAGATGCGTGCCTGGGTTTTTTAGAGCCAGAAAAACTGGCCAGCGTCGATGCAAGTGGCGCACAAATCTCGGGCGATCGCGCCAGCAAAACACTGGTCTTGCATCGACGCATCTATCAGCATGCGCCCGCAGCCAATTGTGTCATTCATACGCACTCTTCATGGCTTGTGGACTTAACACTCAGAGGCGTGTGGCGCGACGACGATATCGTGCCACCCCTCACGCCTTATTTCGTGATGAAAGTCGGTCATGTTCCACTCGTGCCATATTTCAGACCGGGAGATGTTCGTGTTGCAGATCACATTGCCACGCTCATTGAGACGTATGGTGCGCGTGGCCTACACTTACGTGCAGTCATGTGCGATCGCTTGGGTCCGCAGGTCTGGGGTGACAACTTGGTATCGACGATGGCCATCCTCGAAGAGCTCGAAGAAACAGCGCGTCTCTGGCTGCGTGGTGGTTGTCAGGCACTGCCGCTCTCAGAGGCAGCCGTTGAAGAATGTCGACAACACTTTAAGGCGTCTTGGTAAAAATGAATATTCTCATCACCGGTGGTGCTGGATTTATAGGAACCTTGCTCGCGGACGCGTTATTGAAACGCGACCAGTTACGAGGCCGCACTCTCACGATGTTGACGCTCACAGATTTAGTCGCACCTTCTAGGCAGGAGATCGTGCAGCATCCCAAAGTCCGTATTGACAAGGGAGATTTGCTCAATCGTTTACCTGAGTTGTTTAAAAATGATTACGACGCAGTGTTTCATTTAGCCTCGGCGGTATCAGGTGAGTGCGAAGCAGACTTCGAGCTTGGCTTGCGCTCCAACTTGGAGGCGACCCGCTCCGTGCTGGAGGGGCTGCGTGCGCAGCACGCACGAACAGGTCATGTACCCGTTATGTTTTTTGCGAGCTCAGTCGCGGTATTTGGCTCAGACCCCGCGATTGCCATGCCCGCTGTTGTGACAGACACAACGCTGCCGACACCTCAGTCAAGCTACGGGATTCATAAGTTCATCTGTGAACAGTTGATTGCAGATTACACGCGCAAAGGCTTTATTGATGGCCGTGTTGCGCGCTTGATGACAGTCTCGGTTCGTCCAGGACGCCCCAACGGTGCGGCATCCAGTTTTCTTTCAGGGATTGTGCGGGAACCGCTCGCTGGTGTGGCCATGCGTTGCCCCGTCAGTCTGGATACCCCTGTGGCGTTGTCCTCGCCGCTCACCTCGATCGCTGGCGTATTAGCGGTGGTTGAGGCGACGCGTGAGGCCTTTGGTGGTCGAACTGCGTTCAATTTACCTGCGCTGACCGTGACGATCGGAGAAATGTTACAGGCTTTACGAGAGGTGGCGGGCGAGCAGGTCGCTGCGCGCGTCACAGTCGAGCCCGATGAACAGATCACACGTATCGTGGGGGGCTGGCCGTCAAGGTTTGATTGCCAGCGTACTCATCGCCTCGGACTCAAGGCGGACGCATCCTATCAAGATATCATCAGGCAATACCTTGATATGACGCGTGCCTAAAAGGCGTGCTGCTTTAGACGACACATGGGTGCGCGGCACCGTCCATCGTGATGATCGTACCGGTGACATAACTGGCACGATTAGAAGCGAGATACACAACGGTATCGGCGACTTCCTCAGGGCTAGCCAAACGACCCATTGGAACTTGTGCAGTCATGCGCTTCAAGGCCTCCTCTTGGCTAATTTTTTCGTGGTCAGCATTCACTTTCAGACCCTCAACCAGTCGATCGGTCAAGGTGCCTGCCGGATTGACGGCATTGATACGCACACCCTTTGAGCCGTAGGCTGCAGCCAGTGCGGTGGTGGTGAGCATGAGCGCCGCATTGGCACTTCCGCCGGCAATGTGCACGGTGCTAGGGACTTTTCCGCCAGAGCCGATTACGTTGACGATGACGCCAGTCCCTCTTGCGCCCATGCGCTTGATCACAGGATCAATCATATTGATATAAGTAAAAAACTTGGCATCCATGGCTTCGCGAAAGAAAGCAGGCGAGAGGCTTTCGGCTGGCGTGCGTTTCGCGGCACCTGCTGAGTTGACCAAGACATCGACGGCGCCAAAGGTTTTTTCTGCAGCGTTCAGGGTATCCTCAGCCGATTCAGCATTTTGCAGGTCAGCTGAAAACACAGCGATGCGGTCCTTGCTGCCGGGGACTTGTTTGGCGAGTTGATGTTTAGCCGAATCTAGTGTGGCGGGATTGCGTGACACCAGACTGACTTTGCAGCCTTCTTCGAGAAACACCTTGGCACAGGCTAGACCAATACCTTTGCTGCCTCCTGTGATCAATACATGCTTGTGGGAAAGGTTTAATTCCATGTCACGACTCCATTATCTTTAAGAGCTGAGATTTCTTCTTGGGTATAGCCAATGCTGTGTAAAAGCGCGATCGTATCGGCGCCGATTTTTGGGGGAGCTTTGCGCACTTGCAGTCGCTCGCCTTCTAGCGCAATTGGGAGCAGGGCGACGCGGGTTTCGATTTCACGTCCGGCGCCCGTGTTGTCGGCGGCGATCGTGACAGGTGCTAAGCCGCCTGTGGCGAGTAGATGTGGATCGTCAAACAAGTCATGGGGACGCGTGATCGGCGCATAAGGCAGACCACACTGCTCAAAGCGACTGCTGAGTTCTTGTGCGCTCAGGACGCCAAATCTTTCGCGCAGGATTGGGATGAGCCAGCTTCGGGCTTTGACGCGGTCATTGTTCGTGACCAGTCTGTCATCGGCCTTGAGGTCGTCAAAACCGAACTCTTTACACAAGATTGTCCATTGGGTGTCGCTGACAGCAGACAAGAATATTTGTTCGCCATCCTTGACAGTGAACACATCGTAGACGGCCCAGGCGCTTAGGCGGTTAGGCATTGGGTTTGCAGGCGCACCTGTCACAGCAAATTGCATCATGTGTTGCGCGACTAAAAAGACATTGTTTTCAAACAAGGCGCTGGCGACCTCTTGTCCCTTGCCAGTGCGATGCCTTTTTTGTAGCGAGGCCAATACGCCGATCGCACCAAACATACCACCCATAATGTCGTTGACGCTTGCCCCGGCGCGCAAGGGCTGCCCAACGGGGCCCGTCATGTAAGCCAAACCGCCCATCATCTGCACGACCTCATCGAGTGCGGTGCGGTGCTCATAGGGTCCTGGCAAAAAACCTTTGTGAGACACATAGATCAGGGCAGGGTTGAGCTTGGATAAGGCCTCGTAGCCGAAACCGAGCTTGTCCATGGTGCCGCTTTTAAAGTTCTCACTAAACACATCGGCCGAGCCGAGCAGCTTGAAGACAATTTCTTTTCCGGCAGGATGTTTGACATCGACTGCAATGCTTTTCTTGTTGCGATTGAACATCGGAAAAAAACCCGAGCCCGAGCCTAGCAACTTGCGTGTGTTATCCCCTGCGAGCGGTTCGACTTTGATGACCTCGGCGCCGAGATCCCCAAGAATCATCCCACAGGTGGGGCCCATGACCATATGTGTAAATTCAACCACGCGAATGCCTTCGAGGGGCAGGGAGTCGGACATCATGTACCTTCGATTTGGGTCTGCAAACGAGTTGTTATACCATCGGTTAAGGCGGCGTCAGGCGCGTGTGTCTGTGCCTGACTTAAGGAGCGATTTTCATGCAGTGCAACATTGTCGTCAAAGTCGTGAATTTTCTTGACCCTAATGACCGTCAGGCCCTCCTTACCATGCTTGACATGTATGCCAGAGACCCCATGGGCGGCGGCGAGCCTTTACCTTTGGATACTCAGCTGCGTTTGTGTGACGACTTGGCTAAGTTTTCTGGAGCGATCAGTTGGCTCGCGTTCAAGGACGGCAAACCTGTCGGGTTGTTGAATGCCTTGCCCGGATACTCGACCTTTAAAGCCCGTCCTCTAATGAATGTCCACGATATTGCCGTGGACCCTGCCCATCGTGGCCAAGGCGTGGGGCAGGCGCTTTTGATGGCGATGGAGGCCTATGCGCGCGCTGTAGGGTGCTGCAAGGTGACGCTTGAGGTGTTGAGCGGCAATGCCCAAGCGCAGCGCGCCTACCAACGTTTTGGCTTTGAACAATATTCCCTCAGTCCGGAAACGGGGCAGGCACTTTTCATGCAGAAATGGTTGTAGATTATAGTTTTTATGGATAAAGCCTCTGTGACAGCAAATAATCAGGTCACTGTGTATTTCGATGGTTCGTGTCCGCTGTGTCGGCGTGAAATCGGCTTTTATAAAAACAGCGCAGGCTCGGATCAGATCCTTTGGCAGGATGTCAGTCGCGCCTCTGACGGACAAGTAGCCGAGGATTTGAGTTGCCAGCAAGCGATGGCACGCTTTCACGTCCGGGGCGCTGATGGTATTCTCAAAAGCGGAGCCGCAGCTTTTATCGAGCTCTGGCTGAGCCTGAAGTACTGGCACTGGTTCGGGCGCTTGTTTGCCCATCCACCCGGAATATGGTTTTTAGAAAAATGTTACGTTGGGTTTCTTCGTATTCGCCCTGCGTTACAGCGTCGAATCAAGTAGTACTTAAGCGAGGTATTGCTTAAGTTAGGCCTTTATTTTGAGTTTCCCCAATACAAGACACGCACACCACGATTACACTCACCCTTATGAATCCTAAAGACCAAGATCAAGACGCAGGTATACCCATTTCGGTATCCATCCGCAATCGCTTGAAAACTGCACGCAAGCGCTTTCACGCGAATGACAATATTTCTGACTTTATCGAGCCTGGCGAACTTGCCCTGTTGCTAGACGAAGTCGAAGGCAAAATGAAAGGTGTATTGGAAAGTCTGGTGATTGACACCGTATCCGATCACAACACCAATGACACCGCCCGCCGAGTGGCCAAAATGTACCTCCAAGAGGTCTTTGGTGGGCGCTACCGACCTCAGCCAGCGATTACGGAATTTCCCAACGTCGAACATCTGAGCGAGCTGATGATTGTCGGACCGATGACCGTGCGCAGCGCATGTAGTCATCATTTTTGCCCCGTCATCGGCAAGGTCTGGATCGGGGTCATGCCAAACGAGCATACCAACGTAATCGGCCTCTCCAAATACGTCCGTCTCGCAGAATGGATCATGAGTCGTCCTCAGATCCAAGAAGAAGCCGTCGTCCAGCTCGCAGATTTGATTCAAGAAAAAACCCAGCCTGATGGCTTGGCTGTTGTGATGAGCGCAACACACTTTTGTATGTCCTGGCGCGGTGTCAAGGACATGGATAGCCGTATGATCAACTCAGTGATGCGAGGGGCCTTTTTAAAGGATCCTAATTTGCGTCGTGAGTTCTTGTCACTGATTCCTCGAGAGGTATAACCATGTTGGTACGTTTGTTATATGTCAGCCGTGCAGTGGATGCAAAAGCGAACGAGGAGACGGACGCAATTTTAGATTCTTCTCGCCAGCACAATATTGCCAACGGAATTACCGGAATTCTTTGTTATGGCGGCGGTATTTACCTGCAGGCGATTGAGGGCGGGCGTAACCAAGTCAATGAATTGTATGGACACATTTTGCGTGATGCCCGTCACAAAGACGTTGTGTTGCTGCACTATGAGGAAATCACTGAGAGACGTTTTGGTGGCTGGACCATGGGCAAGGTCAATCTTTCTAAGCTCAACACCTCAATTGTTCTCAAGTACTCAGAAACGCCAGAGTTGGATCCTTATTCCGTGTCCGGTGCGGTGTCTCTCGCACTGCTCGAAGAATTAATGTTGACAGCCTCCATTATTGGTCGCGCCTAAACCCCAAGGAATTCAAATCAGATGAGCGCAACTGACGCCACTTTAAAAGTACAAGATCACTCGTTGGCTGTTCGGTTGTTGCTCAATGTGGGACATGGTCTTGACCACATGTTCTTACTGATTTTTGCCGCCTCGGTTGGGGTAATTGCGATTGATTTTGGCTTCGATAGCTGGGAGGACCTCATGCCTTACGGTGTCGGTGCTTTCGTGCTGTTTGGTTTGGGCTCGATTCCCTCCGGTCGCCTGGGTGACCTGTGGGGACGCCGTCGCATGATGGTGGTGTTTTTTGTCGGGATTGGCGTATCGACGTTAATCGCTGCGGTGAGCCAAAATGCCTGGCAGCTCGCCGCAGCGTTAACGCTGGTGGGAGCCTTTGCCTCAATTTATCACCCTGTCGGTATTCCCTTTTTGGTGCAAAAGTCGGTTAACCCGGGCTATGCGATTGGTATCAATGGTTTAGCAGGTAACTTAGGTGTGGCATTGGCTGCTGTCGTAAGCGGATTTTTAATTAAATGGCTTGGATGGCGTGCGGCTTTTGCCATTCCAGCTGTGTTGTCCATAGGCTGTGGCGTCTGGTTTGCGTATATTTGTCCGCCCGAGTCTGAGGCACCTGCCAAGCGTAAAACGACTGCCAAAGTCAAGTTTCCGCCTGCTTTGATTGCGCGGGTACTCGCGGTCATGACAGTCAGCGCCGCAACCGGAAGCGTACTGTTCAACTTTACAACGAATGGCAATGGTCAGCTTTTACTCGAGCGTTTTAAAGGCATCGTCGAGGATCCTGCAACGCTCGGAATCATGTTGGCCATTATTTACGTTGTGGCGTCACTCATGCAAGTGATTGTCGGGAAATTGCTTGATCGTTTTGCGATACGTCCGATTTTCCTTGGCATTGTGTTGTTGCAGATCCCACTCTTCTTGCTCGCTTCACATGCACAGGGCTGGTGGCTGTTTGCCGCGTTACTAGGTGTGATGGTGTTTATTTTTGGTGCGGTCCCTTTCGTGGACGTGATGGTGGTACGCTATGTTGACGATCGCATGCGTTCGCGTGTCGCGGGTATCCGCTTAGCGGTTTCACTGGGTTTGAGTTCGATTGCGGTTTGGGCGCTCGGCCCTGCGGTCAAGAGCTTCGGTTTTGATGTGATGTTGTTAGTCATGGCGGGCTTCGCAGCGTGTACGGCTTTGGTAGTGATGTTGCTACCTAGCGAGCCCAGCCCGTCTAACACACAGAATGCCTGATAAAGGGAGATTGCTAATGAGTATTGCCCGATTACAGTCCAGTGAGCTTGAGGCAGCGTGCGCGACTTGCCCAGCTTGGCAATTTGACGCAACAGCCGGTGGACGCTTGTCTCGTACCTGGCATTTCAAGGATTTTAGTGAAGCCTTTGCCTTTATGACGCGCGTCGCGATTTTGGCTGAAAAATTAGACCACCACCCCGAGTGGTCCAACGTCTACAACAAGGTCTCGATCGTACTGACCACACATGATGCGGACGGACTATCGACGCGCGATATCATGATGGCCTGCGCGATCGACCGGCTCAGTACGTATTGAGCGAGGCTTTAATTTCCTGCGCTTTTTCTTTGATGCCCTCGACGGCAGTAGCACTCATTTTTTCAATATTCCTGTACACCATTCCGAGCCGGAAATTCTTTGAGAGTTTCTCTTCATGCCGGATAAAAAAGTCCCAGTACAAGGCGTTATAGGGACATGCACGTTCGCCTTCCCGAAGCTTTTTGTCGTAATGACAGCCTTTACAATAGTCGCTCATTCGATCGACATAGGCAGCGCTGGACACATAGGGTTTGGTTGCGAGCAAGCCATCATCGGCAAACTGACTCATGCCAATCACATTGGGTAGCTCGACCCACTCAAACGCATCAATATAAATCCCGAGATACCAGCGATGCAAAGCCGCGGGATCGAGTCCGGCGAGCAAAGAAAAATTGCCAATGACCATGAGACGCTGAATATGATGCCCATACGCATGCTCCAAAGATTGGCCAATTGAGTCTGAGAGACAGCGCATCTTTGTCTGACCAGTCCAAAACCAGTCTGGTAATGGCGTAGTGTGGTTAAACGTATTGTGCTGTTCATAACCCGGCATGTGATGCCAATACATGCCACGGATATACTCGCGCCAACCCAGTATTTGCCGAATAAAGCCTTCGGCTGTCGCGATCGATACCTTGCCTGCTTGCCATGCTTGTTCGGCCCGACTCACCACTTCTTGCGGTTTGAGCATTTTGGTATTGAGCGAAAAGGACAGTAGCGAGTGAAACATCCGCCAATGTCCTGCGCTCATCGCGTCTTGAAAGTCACCAAAGTTTGGTAAAACGTGTTCGATAAAACGATCCAGATCTGCGAGCGCCTCCTTGCGGTTTAGCGGCCAGGCAAAATATGCGGCGTGCGGCGCGCCCATCGTTTGGACGCCTGATGTTTCAATGACCTTCCACAAGGCAGCGTGATCGTGCTGGGTGCGTTGGTCTTTTGGCTCTGGCGGTGTGCCCGTCCAGCGCTTACGGTTTTCGTGATCAAAGTTCCATTGCCCTTCGACGGGACGTTTGGCATCGAGCATGAGAACCTTATGTTTGGTCCGCATGTGGCGGTAAAAGCGTTCCATCAGCCAGCTTTTTTGACCTTTAAAGATCTCCCTAGCCTCATGACGGGTGGTGTAAAAGTGTTCACTGTCGAACATCTCCACCGCGATCTTTAAACTTTTACTAAATGTTTCAAGTTGCGCATCCAGGCGCCATTCATCGGGTTGTTGATATTCAAAACGCGTACAGGCGTATTGCTTGATCAACTGTTCAAGATTGCGCGTCAGAGACTGCGTGTTTTGAGGGTCGTCGATGGCGAGGTAGTGCACACGGTGACCTTGAGACTCAAGCAGCACTGCGAGATCGCGTAGACCGGCAAAAATCGCGATGACCTTTTGTGCATGATGCACCACGTAGTCTGTTTCTTGACGCATCTCCATCAGGGTGTAAACGATCTTTGGATCGACGTTTGAAAACCAACTGTGCGTGGGGTTGAGTTGGTCACCCAGTATTAAACGAAGCGTAGTCATATCTGAGCCCATTGTTTGCGATAGAGCCCCTCGGGGTCGTGTTCCAGCGCTTGTTTTTCCAAATTCATTCGACGACCGCCTCTTGGATCCGTACCCAAGCCCGCAATGTAGAGCCAGTTTCCCTGATTGCTGTAGACGTCGTAATCCAGCAGCTGGGATTCAAACCACGCTGCACCCGCTCTCCAGTCGATCCTTAAGTCATAGATCAAATAGCTCGCCACAATCTGCCGCATACGATTGGACATCTTTCCCGTCGCTGCGAGTTCGTTCATCCCTGCGTTCACGAGGGCATTTTTTGTCTTACCCTCTGTCCATTGTTCAAAAAGCTTGAGGGCAATTCCGCTGGTGGGCTCAGCCAGACTCTGCGGATCCGCGCGAGAATCAGGCTGGCGCAGGCCATCACGCAAGTAAAGCGCGCGTCCGTATTTAAGATGCAAAAATCGAAAATAATCTCGCCATACCAACTCAAACCAAATCCAGTAGGTGCCGTCGTTAGCGCCTCGTGTGGACTCATATTGCGTGAGTCGTTCAACAATCATCGGGGCCGAGAGTGCACCCGTCGCTAACCATGTTGAAAAATGCGTCGAGTGGTCTGGACCGGAAAGCTGATTGCGAGTTTCTTTGTAGGTGTGTGGAAGTTCGTCTGCGAAGTAGTGGTCTAGGTGCTGATAGCCTTGATCGGTGCTCGCAGGTGACAGCACGTTTGCCTCTGGG
>CAMAYM010000007.1 GCA_945862495.1 Bordetella parapertussis
ATCCCCAACTTGCGGTCCACGTGTTGAACGGCTAAACCTGAGAGACCTAGGATAGAATCGATGTGGGACATCGGTATTAGCTCCATTAAATGTGTTTCTTCGCAAAAACAAGTTTAATGAATACCGTTGTCCCCCGTTAATGATGTAGAGCCTTTGGTGACCTTACCCGCAAGGTGTACAGCTTTGAGCCGTCTCCTACAACGTACCGATGGCTTGTTCAAAACGTGCAGAGCGCAAAGTTAAATAATGTTGAACTGATCAATCTAGGCCTAGGCAAGGATACTGGCACCTTTGAATTGACCTTTGCGCCCAATAACCGCTCTGGCGGTTTTGTGTCTAATTTAACGAGCGCCTCTGAAGGGCATCAAATTGAAAAAATTTCAATCGCAAAGGGCGATGATTTCATTCGTGAGCATCAGATTGCTAAAGTTGATTTTATTAAGATCGATGTAGAGGGTTTTGAGCAGAGCGTCATAGAAGGGCTTGCTGCAACGATCGCACGTGATCAGCCGATCGTTGTACTTGAACTTAATCACTGGTGCCTAAATGCGTTTCAGCGTACTTCTGTGCCAGATTTTTTTGATTTTCTTCGTAGCGTTTTTCCTTATTTATATGCGGTGGACATGCGTTACGCAGGTAATCTGCGTGATCGCCTTCGTCGAGAAATCCTCCCTTTTATGTATGACAAAAAAGATGCAAAAAATTTGCATCATCAGGACGATGCCTACCACGTGATGTATCGCCACATCTTGCATGGATCGAGTTACCCGACCTTGGTTGGGGCATTTAATCTCACGCAACTCGATGCCCTATCTTCGAAGTTTGGCATGCAACTCGCTCGACGCGAGTGATACTTGCTTCACTTGAACGCCATGTCTTTCAACCCTTCACACACCACATATCGGCCAGACATTGATGGTCTGCGTGCCATAGCGGTATTGTCGGTCGTGCTATTTCATGGGTTTCCGCAAATTTTTAAGGGCGGTTTCATAGGCGTTGATATTTTTTTCGTATTGTCAGGCTATCTGATTAGCCGCATTATTTTTGAACAGTTAAAGCAAGGTGAGTTTAGTTTCCTTGATTTTTACGCGCGTCGAATTAAACGAATTTTCCCAGCCTTGCTCATTGTTTTACTTGCCGCCTTCATTGCGGGATGATTCACGCTGCTCGCGGACGAGTATGCCCAATTAGGTCGGCATATTGCGGCTGGTGCTGCATTTATTTCAAATTTTGTGCTGTGGGGCGAGGCTGGCTATTTCGATAATTCAGCGCACACCAAGCCTCTGCTTCATTTGTGGAGCTTAGGCATTGAAGAACAGTTTTACATATTCTGGCCGTTGCTATTGTGGCTGGCATCAAAATTAAAATTTTCACTCTTTGCGCTGACCTTTATCCTTGCAGCCCTGTCGTTTTATCTGAACGTTACTGGAATTAAAAGTGACGCAGTGGCCACGTTCTATTCACCTCAAACGCGGATTTGGGAACTTCTGATTGGTAGCGCCTTAGCGTGGTGGTCACTGAATAAGAAAGATGGATTAGTCGACATTGCAACGTTTTTTGGCAAAGGGCGCAGACGACCTGAAACAGTGGTCGACCTCGCACGTATTCGTACACGCACTGCCAATGTGCTCGCCGGCATAGGCTTTATTCTCTTGATCTACAGTCTAATCCGCTTTAACCGAGATCTTCAGTTTCCTGGTAAGTGGGCGTTGATACCCGTGTTGGGCACCGCCTTGATCTTGGCCGCTGGGCCTCATGCATGGCTTAATACAAAGATACTGTCTAACAAGGTTTTGGTGTGGTTCGGTCTGATTAGTTACCCCCTGTATCTTTGGCACTGGCCGCTTCTGAGTTTTGCTTGGATTGTAGAGGCCGTCCCGCCAAGCTTTGCGACACGCTCAGTGTTAATCCTCCTATCGATTGCGCTGGCCTGGTTAACGTATCGCTTTATCGAGCGTCCGATTCGTTTTGGAAAGCATGGCGGCCTAAAGTTATCCGTTCTCGTTATGTTGATGATCCTCCTTGGAGGGGTAGGGATGGGCACGTTTTATGAAAAGGGCTTCCCGTTCCGTAACAATGTAAAACTTGCGGACGCGTTGTATACCTCTGAAGCGCGTACTATCGAAGCGAATTTGGTGGGAAGCTTCCGAAACTACGCTGGTGACGAACCCAGTCAGTCAATCAAGCCCGTGGTTTTGATTCTTGGTGACTCTTACAACGTCAACTGGTCTGTTGGGCTCAGCACTCTCATTGATAAAAAGCAATACGATATTGTCTCGGTCTCCTATCTCGGTTGCAAAGTGAGCGTTACTGCTGAAAAAATTATCGCAATGGCCAGGGAGCCTAAATTTGAACAATACTGCCAACCCTTTGAATCGTTGATTAACGATCAAAACATCATCCGCAGGCTCGCCTCAGTGATGTTGGTCAGCTATCGACCCTTTGAGTATGAGGTCAATAGATTTAGATTTGATGTGATTCGAGAGCTTAGGAAAAAAAATAGTCAGTTTGATTTATTTATATTTGGTAACTACTTTCAACTTGATTCTGAGCAGTATTCGAGTTGTGAAAAGTTAATGTACAGAACAGGTCGACGTGCTGAAGTCTGCATGGAGCTATCGGATTATCCAAAAAAACAAATAAACCGAGAAAGTTTGCCGTTTTATCCGCATGACCTCAAGTTCGCATACATCGATCTGATCGGCTTAACTTGCGCTGAAGATAAAAAGGGATGTCCAACTCAAGCGCAAGGCGTGCCTTTTATTAGTGACTCCCATCACTTAAATGCCACCTTCATTGCAACACTCATGCGTGATATGCAGGCGGCGCAGTTACCAAAGCTAGAAGATCTTGGTCTTCAAAAGTACTTGATCAAGAGGTCCGACCCTTGATGGATGACAGACGCCTGCGTTGTTTTCTTGCTTTAATGAAATTACCAATCAACTGAAAAGTGAACTTGCTGGGAAGATTTTCGCTGCACATCATTTAGTGGTGAGCAGTCGCCATCGCGCCATGGGCGATGCAGATTTACTTTTGCAATTTTGGCGCGTGTGTGAAGCGACGTTTGGCAAAGAGCGCCTGCTTGCCGCAGTCAATCAGTCAAACAATGTCAGGGTGCTTGCATAGGTGGGGTTTTCACAGAATTTCGCAATTTGAATCGTGATCACATAAACATTAAGTTATAAAACTCGATAGCCTTGGGTGAGTTTCTTTGTGTCATGATGTTATTGCCTACCAGCAGATTAAGGTATATTTGGCAACTAAAATAGATAAATTTGTATGAGCAGAGAGAAACGTACGTATCTAAATTTTTTTACTCTAACCCCACGCAATTCAATCATCATTCAACACGGAGTTAAACAAATGAAGTTATTCAATATTGTTAGAGTCGTGTTTTGTTCTTTATTTATGCTTTTTGTAGCTCAGACAGCCTCTGCGCAATCCCTTCCTAAGGTTTCACAAAACAATTTAGACATTTACTACACCGAAAATGTCACACGTTCAGAAGCAAAAAAATTACTCGAATATCTTATTTCAGAAGATTTTACAGATGGAGGTCAAGAGGTGGGTGTCCGACTCGATAAGACTGGTAAAACTTATGAGTTCAAAGTCATTGTTAAAAAAGGCATGGATACCGATCCTGATTTCATTAAGCTTGCAAAAACGCTTTCAACGGAAATCAGTAATGATGTGTTTGGTAAGGCGCCAGTCGATATCCATTTAATGGATGACAACTTCAAGCTGTTGAGGGTTGTTGTTGCATTTTGATCTAATAGGCATGGGCCAGACGACGATTGCTGTCGTTAGTCCTTTGGCCCGTGGTGCTTTATTCGATCACATGAACGCCCTAATAGTGAGTAGATATTATTATTTACGCGATTAAACGGCACTAAACGGCAACATTTTTCCCATACTCACATTAGGCTCAACTGAATAGCCTAGCGAATGATAGAAAGCGGCAGTCGCTTCATTGGTCTTGAGTATTTGTAGTTTGACTTTCATACAGCCTAGCGCTGTTAGTGCGGTCTCAGCGTGTTGCACGAGCAAACGTCCGATACCTCCGAGGCGTTTGTTTGGATGAACGGAAACAGAATAAATCCAGCCACGATGTCCGTCGTAGCCCGCCATGATCGTTCCAATGATCTGCGTATGTTCAATTGCGACAAAAAACAAGCCATCATTGACGACAATTTTTTTTTCAATCGTTAAGTTTGGCTCGTTATGCGCAGTCTCATAGCCAAAAACAGTTCGCCATAGTTCAACAACTTGCGTTCTGTCTGTTGTGTCAGCGTATTGACGAATGGCTAGCATTTTTATCCTAGAGGAAATCAATCAAAAAGGCCACACAGCATGTTTAAGTGCTGGTGGCCTCATAAATACTAACACCGATCAGTTCAAATTATTTTGCTTTCAACAGTGCTTCCACTTCGAGCAAGACTAATTCATTGTCGTCGGCCTTGTTGGGATCGCGGCTGCTTGAGAAGGGCAGGTTATTGTCGTTACCCACAACGATGTGACGGGCATCAACGATGTCGACGTTTTCAATTGTGAAAAATGGAAACGTGAGTACATTGCCATCGAGTGGTTTCTTGGATTTCTTTTGTGGATCTTGAATGTTCATCAAGTCGATGAAACCAATTTTCCGCACAGGACCGCCCACATTGGCATCGTTGAGTTCAACTTTATAGACACGCTTGAACTTGGCCAGGTCATGAAAGCAATCTTTACGACGCTCCCCTGCTGGGCAGGCTTTGTACTGTGTGCCTTCGCCATTATCACGCTCAATAATCAAGCCTGTGTTGGCATCCATCATGTTGAAGTCACCGATGGCATGATGGTTGGCTTCCATGACATATTTCCAATGACGGCCAGTCCATTTATTGGCTTTGACGTCAAACTCAACAATGCGCAAGTATTGTTTGCCATCGATATTTTCGTAGGACTTTGTTGCCTCGTCCCAGAGCGCGCCTTCAAATAAGGGATACAACATGTTTCCGTCTGTGGAGACGGCCATGCCTTCATACCCTTTGGAACGGCGCAATTGAAATGCGACCAAATCTGTTGGGGTGTTTGGGGCGATGACAGAAAAATGATCGGGTGATTTGATCAATTTTCCATCGACTAAAGTTTCGATAATTTCAACCACCTTACCATTCATGTCTGCTTTGATGAGGTAGGGTCCAAACTCTTCACCAATCCACAAATAACCACCCGCGAATTGAAATGATTCGGGATCAAAGTCCGCGCCTGTTAAGTAACGTTTATCAGTCCCCTCATGGACAATTCGGAACGGTACTTTTTTGTCTGGATCATGCAAGAAAATAGTTTTCAGCGTATCGGTTTTGCCTGAGGCAAAGTCAATGTTGTAATGCGTCAAATACAGCATAAAGTCAGGCGAGTTAGCCTTTGAGCCGGCGCCGTTATCAGTCAAGATCCAGTAGGTGCCGTCAGGCATTTTTTTAATGCCTGAGTGTCCTTGAATAGGTTGTCCTTGAAAGGGGAGCATTACGCCTGTTGGGCGAGCATTAGACTGGCCTTCGATGGAACCCATGGCTTCTACACGCTTGCCGGTTGTGAATTTGCCGGAGGATTGCAAGGTGGAGGGTGCGTCTGCAGGTGCTTTGATAAAAGTCGAGGCAGGAATCACCACATGGCCTGACAATGTGGCGGGGAACTCAGTTTGCGCTTGAAGGGCTGTTGTGCAGCACACGGACAGTGCCATGAGGGCAAGCGAATGCATGGATTGCTTTGGAAGATGAAACATGAAGAATCCTTGACGTTTGTAGGTGTCAGCCAACATGACTGACACCTACAAATCTAATCTTCGATTGTTTCTATTTATTGACTAAATTTTGACGAAAGGAATACCTTTCCGTTGCTGCAACAGATTTTTTAGCGTTGCTACGCTGTCTGCCAAACTGCCACCATTTGATACACAGAGGTCTTGGGGACCTAATGCAACATCTTGTGAACGACTGAGTCGGGCTTCGATGGCTTGTTCATTTTCTCGACCTCTGGACAACAGCCTCGCACGCAATACCTCGATAGGTGCCGTAATAAGCAACACAGTCAGTCCAGGAAAGCGTCGCTTAGCCTCCTCTAAATATGCGCGAGAGCCATTGACCATCACCCAGGTGCCTTCTGACATCGGAGCCAGTTCCTGATGCCGAACGCCATAGTGCAAGCCATTGGCAAACCAGTGCATGGCAAAGGCATCGCTGCTCACCAGCGACTCAAAGCGTGACGTATCGACGGCCTCATGGTCCTCGTTACTTTGGTCGTGGCTTCTTGTGATGGTGCGCTTTGCAAAATACAAAGGCGGCGGGGTGGCCTTGTCATTGATGTCAGTCATGTCAGACATGGCCGTCATATCTGCCATCTCTTGGCGCAGGCAATTAAGCAAGCTGTCCTTGCCTGCGCCCGATGGTCCAATGATGTAGATCAAGCGCACTTTGAAGTGCCCAATTTAGAGGCGCTTAATTTTGAGGTGCCCAATTTTGAAGGGTTCAATTCGAAACGTTCCACCCACCGAAAGTCGCCGTTCTGTTGGTCTTGAGCAAACCAAGTGACCGAATCGATATAGAGGCCATGCTCTAAAAAAGGCGCAAACCATTCTTTGGCAGCGGCTTTTAATGCTTTTTTTACCTCTGGTGCGACATTTTTTAATGACCCCGACAGTGTCATATGAAACTGAAATTGCTCCATGACATAGGGATAGGCCCAGGCGTGGAGTAACTCTGTCTGTCTGGCCGACAAGCCTGCGCCGGTTCTTCTTTTCAGTTCGGACTCTGACAGGGGTAAGGCGAGTGGATGCAACTTTTTTACGCAATCCTCAGCAAGCTGCTGCAGGGCTGGGCTGAGTTGTGCGGGCACCAGCGCTAGAAAATCACCCATGTCGACTAACTTCAAGGGCAGATGAAAGGCGTGTACCGTGTTGTCCGCTAAGTCACTGAAGGCCGGTTCTAAAGCTTCAGGCGTCACATCAACATTCAATTCAAACGGCGCTTTTAGCGTGGCATGCCAGCCATAGAGCCTAGGTGTACGCGTCAATGTCTCAAATAATTCAGCACTCAAGCGCTCAAATTGCGGTTGTGCAAGCGGGGTCGATTGGTGCGCGCAGCGTCCTAGCCATTTAGAGCCAAGCTCCCAAGCCTGCGATTGTGGAGCAGGTGCAAAATACGCAGCATGTCTAAAGGATGTGGACATAAGGGTGTGTAAGAGGGTATTTTCTGACTAAAGCGTGACTCAGTCACAGATTTGCAATCTTACTTTTGTAAATTAATGCATTGATGCCCCAAAGATATTAAAACAATGTTGCACAGTGATTACACCCCTCCCGCCAA
Organism: Bordetella parapertussis; assembly: GCA_945862495.1. GTDB lineage: Bacteria > Pseudomonadota > Gammaproteobacteria > Burkholderiales > Burkholderiaceae_B > Zwartia > Zwartia parapertussis_G. The sequence continues at coordinate 7,344 of CAMAYM010000007.1, forward strand.
AGACTTGCCTCCCGCTTTGGCTGCGAGAAAAGCATGGATGGCCCTTTTGGCTAGGGCACCTGAGAGTTTGTTGGAACAACATTTGGCCAACCACTGCCTAGGTAATCTGGAATGGCTCCGCCCCGCTGAGACCGGCCTCATGATGGTACAAGCCCGGGCAGGTGGCACAGGATCACGCTTTAACTTAGGCGAGGTCAGCATCACACGGTGTGTACTGAAACCCGATGCGCAACTTACGCAGTGTCAACAAGTGGGTGTCGCGTACGTGATGGGGAGTTCACACCGGCATGCCCAGCTTGCGGCCGTGGCCGATGCGTTGTTGCAAGAACCCGCCTTGCATGACCATTGGGATCACGTGCTCTTGCGTCCCCTTAGTGCATTGTTGTCTGAGCAAAAGCAAGAAAACAATGCACAGGCCCAAGCCACCAGGGTAGAGTTTTTCACCGTGGCGCGTGAAGCCGGTCAAGATTCCCCAGATGAAGGTCAAGACGCGTGATTCAGCCCTCCCCAATGCAGCCCTCCCTCAAAGATATCGGGCGTGGATTTTCCAATCCCACGCTGTGCAGTCAGGCCGTATTTCGCCAAGCTTTAGACGCCTTGTCATTGCCTGGCCAGCCCCAGACGCTTGACCTAAGCTTATCCCAGCCCGAGATCCAAGTGCCCCAACACGCACATGCAGCCGCTGCAGCATTGTTGCTGGCGTTGTTGGATCAAGATTGCAAAGTGTGGCTATCTGAGGGTTTTGCCAGCAGTTATGCTGGACCTTGGTTGAGATTTCACACGGGTTGTTCAATTGTCACTGCGCCCGATCAAGCCGATTTTGTCTGGGTGGCCGATGCCAAGGAGCTGCCCGCGTTAGAACAATTGGCCCAGGGCAATGCCCAGTATCCGGAGCTGTCTGCCACCTGTGTCGTGCAAGTGACCGATGTCAACACCGCTTCCACCGCAGAGGCTTGGACGCTCAGTGGTCCTGGCATCAACGGGACGCGCCCGTTGACCTTGAAGGGTTTGCCAGACAGTTTTGTCTCTGCGCGCCGCGCGAGCCAGGTCCATGCACCCTGTGGTCTTGACTTTTTCTTCACCCACCACGACACCTTGATTGGCTTGCCCCGATCAACCCAAGTGAAGGACTGACGCCATGTATGTAGCGGTCAAAGGGGGCGAAGCCGCCATCCTCAATAGTTATGAATTGCTCGCGCAGCAGCGTCGTGGCGATCCTGAAGTGCCAGAGCTCAGCGTGGCGCAAATTCGTCAACAGCTGCGTTTGAGCGTTGACCGTGTCATGACAGAAGGCTCTGTGTACGACCCAGACTTAGCGGCCTTGGCCATTAAGCAAAGCGCCGGTGATTTGGTGGAAGCGATCTTTTTATTGCGCGCCTATCGTGCAACCTTGCCAAGACTGGGCTACACCCAGCCGCTCGATACAGGACGCATGCAGATTGCGCGTCGCATCTCGGCCGCCTTTAAAGATCTGCCGGGTGGCCAGGTGTTGGGCCCGACCTACGACTATACCCAGCGATTGTTAGATTTCAGTTTGTTGGCCACAGGTCAGTCCGCACCCGTGGCGCGCAAAGGCGAGGCTAATCACGACGCCACACCTAGAGTGGTCGATTTGCTTAGCCACGAAAGCTTGCTCGAAGGGCAAGTCCCCGAAGAGGGCGATCCTGATCCTTTTGATTTAACGCGACAGCCTGTGCGGTTTCCTGCCAATCGCTCTGCCAGACTTCAAAATTTGGCGCGTGCCGACGAAGGCTTTTTATTGGCCATGGCCTATTCCACGCAGCGTGGCTATTCTGAATCCCATCCTTTTGTGGGTGAGATTCGTTTTGGCACGGTCGAGTTGTGCGTCGTGCCAGAAGAACTTGGCTTTGAAATTTCCGTCGGTGATTTACCCGTTACGGAATGCCAAATGATTAACCAATTTCAAGGCAGTCTCACGCAACCGCCGCAGTTTACGCGGGGCTATGGTTTGGCCTTTGGTCACAGCGAACGTAAAGCCATGGCCATGTCCTTGGTGGATCGTGCTCTCCGCGCAGACGAGTTGGGCGAGGCCGTTGTTTCGCCTGCGCAGATGCAAGAATTTGTCATGTCACACAGTGACAGCTTAGAAAGCTCGGGCTTTGTGCAGCATTTGAAACTGCCGCATTACGTCGACTTTCAGTCCGAATTGGAGTTGGTCCGGAAAATGCGACAGTCACATGTCTTTCCTGGGGTTGACCAAGTGAAGGATGACCAAGCTAAGCGTGACCAAGCGAAGGATGACCATGTCGCAAAATAATCCCGTCGCGTCTGGTCCTGCGCGTGATCCGCATATCAATTTTGCCTATCTAGACGAGCGCACCAAGCGCATGATTCGGCGCGCCATCCTTAAGGCGGTTGCCATTCCTGGCTATCAAGTACCTTTTGGTTCGCGTGAAATGCCCTTGCCCTATGGCTGGGGGACAGGTGGCATTCAAGTCACGGCCTCGATCATCGGGTCGACCGATGTGCTCAAGGTGATTGACCAAGGTTCTGATGATACGGTCAATGCCGTCAATATTCGCCGCTTCTTTCAACGCACAACAGGCGTCGAGGTGACGACCGACACCACGCTCGCCAGCATTATTCAAACGCGTCACCGCATTCCAGAAACGCCGCTGCGTGAAGGACAGGTCCTGGTGTATCAGGTACCGGTGCCCGAGCCCATGCAGCATCTGGAGCCGCGTGAACAAGAGACCCGACAACTGCACGCCTTGCAAGAGTATGGCCTGATGCATGTCAATTTATTTGAAGACTTGTCGCACTACGGACACATCTCCAGCACCTATGACTACCCGGTGTTGGTCAACGGTCGCTACATCATGTCGCCGTCACCCATTCCAAAATTTGATAATCCAAAAATGCATCTCAATCCTGCCTTGCAGCTGTTTGGCGCAGGTCGAGAAAAACGTATTTATGCCGTGCCGCCTTACACCACGGTTGAGAGCTTGGGCTTTGACGATCACCCCTTTGAGATTCAACGCTGGGAGTCAGCCTGTGAGCTTTGTGGCTCCAAAGAAAGTTTCTTGGACGAAGTGCTCATGGATGATCAGGGCAAAAAAATGTTTGTCTGCTCCGACAGTGACTATTGCAGCAAACGGCAGGTGGCGCCATGAGTGAACTGGATACTACGCCGCCTTTGATGCGCGTGCAGGGCTTGTCTTGCGCCTATGGTGCGAAAACCGTGGTGCGCGATATTTCTTTTGACCTCTGGCCCGGCGAAGTGCTGGCCATTGTGGGTGAGTCGGGCTCCGGTAAAACGACCTTACTCAATACCGTGGCGGCGCGGCACATGCCTAGCGCGGGCCACGTGTATTTTGATTTGCGTGACCACGGCTTGCAAGAAATCTATGCTATGTCCGAGGCGCAACGACGCATGCTGGCCCGGACCGATTGGGGCTTTGTGCACCAACATGCCGCCGAGGGTTTGCGCATGAACGTGTCCGCAGGTGCCAATGTGAGCGAACGCTTGATGGCCTTGGGTCAGCGCCACTATGGACAGCTGCGCGCGCAAGCCATTGATTGGCTCGAGCGCGTGGAAATCAACCCAAACCGCATTGATGATCGTCCCGATACGTTCTCGGGCGGTATGCGCCAACGGCTGCAAATCGCACGCAATCTCATTACCCAGCCACGCTTGGTATTTATGGATGAGCCGACTTCAGGTTTGGACGTGTCCGTGCAAGCCAAACTGCTCGACATGATGCGCACCCTTACACGTCAAATGAACTTGGCCGCCATCATTGTGACGCATGACTTGGCCGTCGCTCGACTGTTAGCACAACGCATGATGGTGATGCAAAACGGTCAGGCGGTTGAAACAGGCTTGACCGATCAGGTGCTAGACGATCCTCAGCATCCCTACACGCAGTTGTTGGTTTCTTCGGTATTGCAGCCATGACAATCTACAGCACAGACACGCAGCCCATGCTGCAGATGAACAAGCTGAGCAAGCAGTTTTTATTGCACTTGCAAAACAGCACGGCCTTGACCGTGTTGCAAAACTTTAACCTGACCTTAAGTCCGGGTGAATGCGTACGCTTAAGTGGCCCCTCTGGCATGGGCAAAAGCACCATCCTGAAACTCGCCTATGGCAACTATCGCGCCAGTGCCGGTGAAATTTTGGTGCGCGATACCGATGGTCAATATATCGACATGACCCAAGCCAGCGCGCGTGCGGTGTTGCATTTGCGTGCGCATTCGATGGGCTATGTCAGTCAGTTTTTGAGAGTCATTCCGCGTGTGGCTGCGATTGATATTGTGGCCGAGCCTTTGCTGGAAAACGGCCTGGATCTCGTCAGTCGCGAGCAAGCCCGTGAACAGGCTGCGCACTGGCTGACCCGTTTGCGCATTCCTGAGGCGTTGTGGCAATTACCACCTGCGACCTTTTCTGGCGGCGAGCAACAGCGCATCAACCTGGCCCGCAGCTTTATCAAACCACGGCCCTTGCTCTTGCTGGATGAGCCCACAGCGTCCCTTGATCCTGTCAATACCCAAACAGTGATCGAGATGATTGTTCAAGCCCGCGCTCAGGGTGTGGCCATTCTTGGTATTTTTCACGATGACACGGTGGCACAACAAGTGGTCAGCCGCACGGTGTCCATGCTGCCCTTGGAAACACAATAATGCACACGCCAACTTCTACTCCAGTTGTTTTCACCAATGCACGCTTAGTACTGCAAGAAGAAGTGGTGCAGGGCAGTCTGACCAGCCAGGAGGGCCTGATTCAGCGTATCGATCAAGGTCAAACTTCGGTGCCCCACGCCATCGATCTCGAGGGTGACTATCTTCTGCCGGGATTAGTTGAAGTTCACACCGATAATTTTGAACGGCACATGATGCCGCGTCCCAAAGTACGTTGGGATGACGCACCTGCCGTGCTTGCGCACGATGCCGAAATTGCTGCAGCCGGTATTACCACTGTCCTGGACGCCTTAGGAGTAGGCGAGGCCGATCCAGAAAGCGTACGTGGCAGCGAATGGAACACAGTGCTGGCGTGTATGTCAGACTTTGCCAAACGAGGCGTCCTGCGTGCTGATCATTATTTACATGTGCGCTGTGAATTGCCTGCACCCAACACCCTTGAGTTGTTTGAGCCTTTTATAGGCAATGACTTAGTAAAAATGATTTCGGTGATGGACCATACCCCTGGTCAGCGCCAATGGGAAAACATTGAGCAAGCCTGGATTTATTTTTCTGGAAAAAAAGGCTGGTCCAGAGAAAAATTTGAGGAGCGTGTCGCCCTGTCACAAGAGACGCAGGCGCGTTATGCCCAACCTCATCGTGCATACTTTACCCAATACTGTCAGGATCATCACATTACCTTGGCGAGCCATGACGACACCACGGTGGCGCATGTCGAGGAGGCCTTCGCCGAAGGCGCAACGGTGTGTGAGTTTCCCACGACGGTCGTGGCAGCCCAAGCATCCAGAGCGCGCAACATGTTCAACATCATGGGCGGTCCCAATGTGGTGCGGGGCGGCTCGCATTCGGGCAATGTGTCTGCCACTGAGCTGGTTAAGCTGGGTTTGGTCGATATCTTATCGTCCGACTATGTGCCCGGCAGTTTGATCTCCGCGATGGTGCGTCTGACTGAAACCACGGACTTAAGCTTGCCACAGGCCGTGGCCTTGGTCAGTCGAAACCCAGCAAAGTCTGTTGGCCTGCACGACAGGGGCAGCCTTGAAATGGGTTTGCGCTCGGATTTGCTTCAAGTGCGGATGCTCACGTTGCCCGATGGACGTCAACAACCAGTTGTGCGTGCGGTGTGGCGGGCTGGCGTGCGGGTTGTTTAACGTGCGGCGTGTCTAACGTGCGGGTTGTCTAAGTCCGTGTGACCTAAATTCCGCATTGTTTAAATGCGTCATAACAGTGAAATATTCAAACCCTATTCTGATGAATATATTCACTGATTATTGATAAAAAATTTAAACAATGAAGACCTTATCTATTCGCAATTTGACCAAACAGTTTGGTGCGCACACTGCTGTTGATAGCGTCTCACTAGAGGTCAATGCTGGCAGTTTCGTCAGTGTGATCGGCCGCTCAGGTGCGGGTAAATCGACCTTGCTGCGAATGATCAATCGTCTGAATGAACCCACCGAAGGCGCGATTGAGTATGACGGCGTCGTCGTCACCGACCTCAAGGGTGTGGCGTTGAATGAGTGGCGCCGTAACTGCGCCATGGTATTTCAGCAATTCAACTTAGTGGGTCGCTTGGATGTCTTGACCAATGTGCTCATGGGACGTTTGACCACGGTCCCCACATGGCGTGCACTCCTCACACTCTGGAGTGACAAAGACAAGCTAGATGCTTTGGAAACCTTAGACCGCTTTGGTATGGCTGATTTTGCTGCACAGCGCTGCGACCAACTGTCTGGTGGTCAGCAACAGCGCGTCGCGCTCTGTCGTGCCTTGGTGCAGAGACCTCAAATTATTTTGGCTGATGAGCCTATTGCCTCGCTTGACCCCAAAAATACCCTGATGGTGATGGATGCTTTAAAGCGTATCAACGAAGAGTTGGGTATCACGGTGATTTGCAACCTACACGACCTCGATATCGCACGCGACTATTGTGATCGCTTGGTCGGTATGTCTGATGGCCGCGTGGTGTTTGATGATGTGCCTGAGCAGTTTACCGAGGCCTTGGTGCATGACCTGTATGGCATCGAAGCTAACGATAAAACGCAACTCATTTCACCTGCGTTGAGTTCCCCCAATATGTCTGCTTTAAATCTACAAGCTAGCCTCGTTTAGTTTTACCTCAAGCCTTTTCTTCCCCGATTCAAGAGGATATTTTATGTTGATCATTCGTCGTGCTCTGCTCGCTCTCGCTGCTTCAAGTCTCTTTGCCGTGTCTGCCCAAGCGCAAGACTGGAAAGCTAAATACCCCGAATTAGTTTTTGCCACGATCCCTGCCGAAAACGCAGCTCAAGTGACTGAGCGTTTTTCTGATTTTGCTGCGTATCTGTCACGAGAAATTGGTGTGCCAGTGAAGTTGCGCACAGTTGGCGACTATGCTGCAGTGATTGAAGGTCAGCGTGCTGGTCAAATTCATATTGCTTACTACGGTCCTGCCTCCTATGCGCGCGCTCGCATGATTGGTGTGAAGACAACGCCTTTTGTTATAGAGGTCGCTAAAGGCGGCGTCAAGGGCTATCACTCCGTGTTTTATGTCAAAGCCGACTCCCCATATAAATCACTGGCTGACTTGAAGGGTAAAAATTTGGGTCTCGTTGATCCTAACTCCACTTCAGGCAACAACGTGCCACGCTTTGTCATGAACACCATGAACATTAAACCTGAAGCGCATTTTGGCAAAGTGGTCTATACAGGAAGCCACGTCAATGCAGTGATGGCCTTGAATCAAGGGACCGTGGATGTCGCGGCCAACTGGTGGAACAACGAAAACGACTCTGAACTGCAACGCATGGTCGACAAGGGTATGGTCAAAAAAGATGATTTCCGTATGATCTTTAAATCAGATCAAATCGTGAACAGCCCCATGGCCTATTTAGACAGCCTCCCGCCGGAGCTCAAAAAGAAAATTGAAGAGGCTTTCTTGAATGCTGCTCAGAAAGATAAGGCTGCCTTTGACAAGTTATCCGATGGCAAATTAGAGCCTTACCAAACTGTGACGCATGAAGCCTATTTGCCAATTATCGAATTGAACAAGTTCGTTGATAGCCTGCGTAAAAAGTAATTGTCGATGATTGATTCCCGTCCCCGACTATTGGAGACCGCCTATGCCCAAGCGGTGGCACTTAAACGCCGCCAGCTTTGGCTAGGCATTTCATTATTGGTAATATTAGTTTTATTTTCCGGTCATTTTGCTGAGATCTCTTTCTCAAAGCTTCATGAGAATATTGGTAGCTTTGTCAGCTACTTTGACAGAATCGCTCACCTGGACAACGGTCGTCCCGTCATTTCAGATCCCGCCGAGTGGTTTTGGGGTTGGAAAAAGTGGTTAGCCCTCATGGGCGAGACGCTGTTAATGGCCTACCTTGGCACCTTGCTTGGCGCCACCGCGGCGTTTGTCTTGTGTTTCTTGGCCAGTCAAAACCTGACAAAGAGCAAGGGCGTAGTATTTTTGACTCGCCGTTTGCTTGAGTTTTCAAGAACAGTGCCTGAGCTGGTGTTCGCACTGATTTTCGTTGTGGCCTTTAGCCTGGGTCCTTTGCCTGGCATCTTGGCACTCGCTATCCATAGCGCTGGTGCCTTAGGCAAACTCTTTGCCGAAGTCGTTGAAAATATCGACATGAAACCGGTCGAGGGCGTAGTCGCTGCGGGTGGCAACTGGTTTCACAAAATTCGTTTCGCAGTGTTGCCCCAAGTCGCTTCAAACTTTGCCAGCTATGCGTTGTTGCGCTTTGAAATCAACGTTAGAGGTGCCTCTGTGTTGGGCTTTGTGGGCGCGGGCGGTATCGGTCAAACCCTGCTCGAAGTCATCAGAAAGTTTTATTACGCAGACATCAGTGCTTTGTTGGTCATGATCATCGCAACAGTCATGATCATTGACGCTGTGACGGAACGCATTCGCCACAAACTCATCGGAATGGACGCCAGATCATGAGTCAAGTGACGACGCCGCTAGCCGATACCACCCAACTAGGTGAGCGTGACCAATTGCGTCAACGCTATGCGAGTCATTTCAAACCGCTCTACCAAGGCAATTGGACCGCCATTTTTATCGGCCTAGTGGCTTTCGCATTATTTGCCTTTGGCATTTATAAGCTTGACATGACCTTTGCCCGTATCTGGGGCGGATTGGGGGAGCTGGGTAAGATGGTCGTGCTCATGATGCCTCCCAACCCGGGGACTTGGGCCATGACCAAGGTTTATCTATATGCGATGTTGGAAACATTATCGATCGCCTTGCTGGGTACCTTGTTAGCTGCGTTAGTCGCGTTTCCGCTAGGTTTTCTAGCGGCCCGAAACACCACCATCAACAGGTTGGTGCAGTTTATGGCGCGACGCAGTTTTGATACATTGCGAGGCGTCGACATTTTGATTTGGGCCTTGATCTGGATCAACGTGGTCGGCTTAGGTCCTTTTGCGGGCGTGCTGGCCTTGTTTATGGCAGATCTTGGTATTTTCGGTAAAGTATTTTCTGAGGCTATCGAGGCGGCTGACAATAAGCCTGTCGAAGGCGTGCTCTCCACCGGCGGCTCTAATGTGGCCTCCGTGCGCTTTGGCATCCTGCCTCAACTGATGCCGGTGTTGTTGAGCCAAGTCCTCTATGCCTTTGAATCCAATACGCGTAGCGCTTCTATTATTGGTATCGTGGGGGCAGGCGGTATTGGCTTGATCTTGTCCGAACAAATCCGCACCATGGATTTTCAACCAATGTCCTTTGTCATTTTGTTGATTTTGATCACGGTCGCTATTATTGATTTCCTGTGTTCGAAACTGCGCTACGCTATCATTGGCACACGTGCGCGGTAGTCATTTTTAGGGTCTTTCAACATGTCCTTGTCTATTCCGGAAATTGTCCAACTGTTGAATAGCCGCGCCACTACATGGTACGGCCAAGAGTCCGTGAGTCAGCTTGAGCATGCCTTGCAGTGTGCTGCTTTGGCAGAAAAAGCCGATGAGACACCAGAGACTGTGGTGGCGGCCCTCTTGCATGATCTTGGTCATATGCTGAGTCCACATCGCACTAGTGAGGAAACTGATGAGGTACCTGCTGAAGCGCTTCCCACCGATATTATGCCCACCAAAGATGACCTACATCAATTTGTGGCCTTACCTTTTTTAAGAAGTCTATTCCCAGACGCCGTGTTAGAGCCCATCAAACTGCACGTTGATGCAAAGCGCTATTTGTGTGCGGTCGATGCAGGCTATTGGGCCGACCTATCGCCGGCCTCCAAGCATAGTCTTGAGCTACAAGGCGGTACTTTTGATGAAAAGCAAGTCAAAGCGTTTGAAGCCTTACCCTTTTACGCTGAGGCCGTGCGCCTTAGACGTTACGACGACTTGGCCAAAGTGCCCGGTCATCCAACACCTGACCTGACACATTTTGAAAAACTGATGTCGCAGGTGAGTGTGTAAATTGTGATTTTGTAAACTACGGCTTCCCCACACCAGAAGCAAAAAATTTACTCAGTTCCTGATACGTTTCCTCAGGTGCCTGCTCGGTCGGATAGTGTCCGCAAGGTAATTCAGCCATGCGAACAATATTTGCGCAATATTTTGGCCATTCCACGCGTGGATCATGGTGGTGGGCTGTGTGACTTTTGGCACCCCAAAGAATGAGGGCAGGGGATTGCACCTTTCGTCCTGACTCAAGGTCAGCGGTGTCCATGGGGAGATCGATCTCGAAAGCCGCACGGTAGTCTTCGCAGACCGCGTGAATATTCTCTGGCGTACAGACTCGGATGTACTCGAGTATTTCAGTCTCGGTAAAGCCACCCTTTCCTGGGCCTTGCTTCATGAGCTTGTCGCGGATATAAAACTCTTCATTTCCTTTCAACAAAGTTTCAGGAAATCCTTTGCGTTGTGCCATGAACCACCAGTGATACAAGTCCATTGCCATTTGCGCTTGAATATCTTTGAACACACAGTGTGTGGGCAAAATATCTAAAAAAGCGACGCGCAAGACCTTTTCAGGATGGTCCATCGCCATACGAAAAGCCGTGCGTGCGCCACGATCATGACCCGCCAAGGCAAATTTCTCAAATCCTAGTTGCTGCATGACTTCAACCTGATCTTGCGCCATCCGTCTAAAGGAATAATTGCTGTGATCAGGAAGCCCTTCGGGTTTGTCGCTATCCCCATATCCACGCAGATCAGTCGTCACCACTGTGAACTGTTCGGCTAATCGTGGCGCGATACGCTCCCAACTGAGCTGAGTCAAAGGATTGCCGTGTAACAACAACAACGGCGGACCCGAGCCGCGCTTACGACCCACAATGTTTACGCCCGGATCAGAGGTAGGTAAAACAAAAGATTCAATAAGGGAAGACATATCGGCCTATTTGATCATTAATAACGCTTTGATTTTCGCTCTGACATGAAGCATGACAATTGGTGGAACGGTGGCTTTCTTTTTGGCGCGTCTGATTTTCCAGTCCAGCGACTTCACTTGATCTGAGAGCACTGCACAATCGACACCATCTATCTGAGTCACCACTTCAAAAGGATTATTTTTGATTTTTGATGTTAGTGGGCAGCAAACCATGAGACCTGTTTTGCTGTTATAGCTTGCAGGGCTGATGACGAGTGCTGGACGGTGTCCGGCTTGCTCGTGTCCAGCCTGTGGGTCAAATGCAAGCCAAACGACATCTGCAGTGTCCGGTACATAAACGCGTGGCATCAAAGCGCCTCTTTGCCAACAGGTTCGCCAACGCTGACTTCGCCGTGGGTATTTTTCGCATTGATACCGCTAACAAGCGTATCGAGATCGTATTCGACCTTGTCGATCGCGGTGATGATCACTTGGCCATTTGATACCACTAGGTCAACTCTTTCATCGAGCTGAAATCCAGCCTCTTTTAATACTGCGGTTGTTAACCGTAGGGCAGGGCTATTGCCCCATTTTCGAATCACTGCATCCATACAAGTACTCCTGCAAAGTGTATACATTGTAGATACATAATGGGGTCATGGCAAGCAGGGTATCTGCGCAGTGAATATGAGCGATCTTCGACCGTCCGAAGGGTAAAATAAAAAAATAATGATGAAAGTAATGACTTGGCAGGCTTGCTAAAAGCCATCCAACGTCTTGTCTACATCGCATTTTCGACACAGCGCTTTTCGTTTTGAGTGAATGGTCAGGTCTGTATATGCTCCACAAAATTGGTCTTATCTGTGTAACGGTCATATTCAAAGCACTCGCCTCGCTGCCGTTGACTGTCTTGCAAAGAATTGGTTACTGCGCGGGCTGGTTATTATGGATTCTGCCAGGCGCTTACAAGCAACGCGCTTGGGTAAATATGCGACGCGCGATGCCGGATGCGACGCCTGACATGCTGCGTGATTCGCTGATCAATGTAGGACAATTATTTTTAGAAATGCCTTATTGGCACTCGCACTTAGACGAGCAAGAGATCGCCAGACAAGTTCAATTTGATGGTTGGGACAACATCGAACAAGCCCTAAACAAGGGCAAGGGTTTGATTCTGTTGGGCCCGCATGCAGGTAATTTTGAATCTCTGGGCGCAATTTATACCAGTCGTTTTCTCGCTACGGTACTATTTCGACCGCCAAGAGTTGTCTGGTTACAGGAGTGGATCATTAAAACGCGCAGTAGAGCACGTTTGACCATGGCGCCTGCCAACCACATTGGTGTCAGGAGTTTGGTCAAGGCTCTCAAGCGAGGCCAGTCGATTGGTATTTTGCCTGATCAGGTACCTGTGATGGGTGAGGGCGCCTGGGCTCCTTTTTTTGGCGAGCCCGCTTATACGACGACGTTAGTCGAGCGGCTACAACGTCTGACGCAGGCACCTATTTTTGTGATGGCTGCAAAACGCAATGGAATAGGAAAGGGCTTTACAGTGTATTGCCATGAACTCGTCGAGCGATTGTCTGAGGATCCAGAGCGTGCGGCGGCTCAGATTAATCGCGCCATGGAAGACATGATCCGTTTGATGCCGACTCAGTATTTGTGGGGTTACAACCGTTACAAGCAGCCGAGGGCTAAAGTTCATAGTCAATGACAATAAAATTGAGAGCCCACCCATGCGCGAAACACCTGGCGCATGATCGGGCTCAAATCCTTCACCTACTCCAACTCAAGCTTGATCGACTTAGCGACATTGCCCCATTTGGTAGATTCAGCCGCCAAAAACTTAGTAAAGTCCGAGGGTGTCTAGGACCTGTACGCGATCGCTGAGCGCTGGGGAGATAAAGATCTGATTCACCTTGTCCGCCGAGGCTTTGGTGCTCCAACATTGCCCGATATGGCCACGCTTAACGTCCGTGCTGGCAAAGCCACAGGAAACGTGACAGTTAGGGACGAGGTAACCTTTGGCGCTAAAGATTGGCTTGAGGGCGCTGACGGCTTGTTGCAGCCATTGTTCGCGGTTGATGGTGTTGATTTTAGGCATGGTTCAGGACGGATCTTTTAGAGGGGATAAATTTTTAGTCTATGCCTCCAGATGTCTCATCGGGTGATACAGCGTTCTTGGTAATGTCAATGGATGTTTACTTTGATGGTTAATGAGAATGACCGCACAATTTAGTGAAATCCTCCACAACAAGGGCGAGAAGCTCTCAATGAGAGTCACGCCTTTATCGGACTATTTTGTCTTCATGGGGATGAGGCCGGATTTTCAAGATATCTCCACGGCGTGTTGGCGCTGTTATGTTGGGGAATGGGACATTACGCTTGACCGGTTGTACCTGATCGGGATTCGCGCGGCTTACAAAGACGGCACCGAGGTGACCTTAGGAAGTCTGTTTCCTGGGTATGACAGTCGTGTGTTTGCACATTGGTATTCCGGGGTCTTGAGTATTCCGCAGGGTAACTTGGTCGAGTATGTGCACATGGGCTTCGCGAGTATGTACGAACGAGATCTATTGATCTCTGTAGAGCAGGGCGTGATTGTTGACACGCAAGTGCGTGTGAATGGTGAGCGGTCTTCTGCTAAGGAGTCCGGAGCATGAATGATTTGCTCCTGATTCTGCAAATCTATTTTGGTGTGGGCTTGGTGGTGTGCTTGGCCGTGGTGACTTCGCATCTGTGGATGAAACGTCGACAAGCGGGTTCTTTAACGGATGCCCTTAAGTCTCTCAACCCTTCGCGGCAACGGTTTTGGTATCGCGTAATGGAGGATGTTGTGGTGCCGGGGTTGGCCTTTATCTTGGTGTGGTTGGTGTGGCCCGTTGCCATTGGGTTTAAGTTCTTTGAGATGTTTAAAAAGAATGAGGCTGCGGCAAATAGCGAGCGGCTGGCCAAGGCCAAGGTGTTTGTGCTGAAAGAGCAGGCTTTAATCAGGGAGATGACGATTGCCGAAATCGAGCAGGCCAATATGGTGAGGGATCCCTTGGGCGCTGCGCCGAATCTTCCGTTTGGGCATTTACATGCGGTGTGGGTCGAGTTTCGGGACGGAGTTGGGGTTGGGGAGACTGTGCACTTGTTTGAGTCTGTGGGGCCGAATGCGTTTAGAAAGCAGTTGATTTGGGGGTATGCGGTGTGTAAGGAGGGTAGGGTTGAGCGGTTTATGACTGCGGGGTGGCGGCGTTGAGGTTGTGGTATGTCAATCATCTATCTGGTGCCGAGCATGACGGATACGCGAGTGCAAAAAGGTCGCAAGCTATCGTTCTAAATTTTGGTTCGATCATGCTAAAATTTAGACATGTCTCTTAAAGATGCCCTTTTTTCTGATAGCCAAGCCAAAGTTTATATTTGGATTTTTGGCCAACCTCAACGTGCCTATCACTTGAGTGAGTTGCGAAGGCTCACTGGTCTGGGCAGCGCATCCTTGCAGCGTGAAGTCAATCGGTTAGCTGACGCGGGTCTGATTCATTCAAAAATAGTGGGTAATCAACGATTAATTTCTGCCAACTGTGACACGCCCGTTTTTAACGAGTTGCACGATTTAACACATAAAGTATTGGGTGCTGAGCCGCTGATTAGACAAGCACTTCAACCTATTACTAAGAAGATTGATATGGCTCTGCTGTATGGATCTTTTGCCAAACAATCCGATACTGCCGGAAGCGATATTGACATCATGTTAGTGGGTCGTGATTTGGCGCTGGGTGAAATACTGGAGCAATTAATTCCAGTAGAAGAAGTCCTAGGGCGAAAGATCAATCCAACGTACTACACAACCCAAGAATTCATGCAAAGATTGAGTGATGTGGATTCATTTGTGAGAAGAGTGTTGGATCAGCCAGTGATAAATCTTATCGGGGACATCAATGCGTTCAGACGCTCTCAGTAATCTTGCCAAAATAGGCAAGATTAAAGCCGAGCCAATGAATCGTTCTGAAATTGACCGTATCTTGACGATGGCCAGAAAGCGTCTTGAAGATGCTGGCTATCCTCAAATTTCTCAAGAAGGACGTTTTACTAGCGTATATAACGCTCTTCATGGCGTTGCGCTTGCAGCGTTGCGTTGGCATGGATATAGAAGTGAAAGTCGTTATATTGTTTTTCAATCTCTGGAACATACACTTGCATGGCCTCCTAGCCAGTGGAGAGTGTTAGATGCTGCACATCAAAAACGAAATTTAGCTGAGTATGAGGGGTTTCTAGAAATTGAAGAGTCTGCAATCACTGAACTCATCATGCTCGCAGAAAAAATGATCTCTGACGTTGATCAGTTGATTGGTAAATGACGTCTTACGCTGTTAGCTGCGGATGCAGGCTACTCCTCATAGACCTTAGCCTTCCAAGTCAGTTGTATACGCGCCCAAGGCGCCAGAGCGCTCAGCTCTTTTGGCATTTTCACAAAGCCCCTCGACATCAGCACTCGCTCGGCCACACGTCGCAAGCTGTAATCGACAAAATCATAGGTCTGGTCGAGATCATTAAAAAACCAGACGCGCACGCCGACACCGGTCGGGCTTTTGTTGATGATTGCGCGTTCACGCTGACCGTTGCTTTCTATTCGACTCCAAAGTCGCGTGTGGTAGAGCTTGATGACTTCACCGTGCTGATAAGTCGCTTGAGTATCGTTTTGGTCACGTCTGAGAAATGTTGGGACCCAGGTTTCTTCTAACATTTCCGAGGGTGATTGACAGAGATCTAACTCCACAGATTTACGAGGATTGCGCAACAAGCTAGGCATACCCATATCCATGCTTTCTGAATAACTAACATCGGATAAAGAAGTTGACCGCCAAATCAGCACTTGATCTGAACTGCTCGCATAGCCTGCTGGCATCATCTGTTTGACTTTGTGTAGACGTGGCATAGCGTGCGCGCGTTCTTGCTCTGTGCGGATGTGCGTCAAGAGAAAGCTGGTGCTACGGCTGACCAATTGATAGTCGAGCGCAATGTTACGGTGGCTGTCAGTCGGCAGGTCCTCGGAAAGGCGCATGGCAGCTGCGAGACGAGAGAGCGTGGTAGATGCCACCGCCTGACCTGCAGTGAGCGTGTCGTCCTTCGTGGATTCAGCATTGTCTTCCAAATGAATTTCTGCTTGACCCAGCACTTGTTGATGCGTATCACCCGCAAGACGCGCCTTAAGCGTGACGGTCCCGGCGGGGGCGCGCTCAAACCAAGCGCTGACGTGCAAGGTGTCACCCTCAAAGGCGGCTGAATCGAGTGTGGTGATATTGCGTGGCTGACTGCCCTCTGGCCACTCGATGGTGACGTCAGTGACAAGAGGTGTGCGCAAGCGATTGAACATGCGCAAGATCGCGGGCTCTACAGTTTCGCCAGGCGCGACAAAATCACAGGCACCCTTGGTTTCCAGTGCGAGGCGTTTGAGCAGACCTTCCGAAGCACTACTGCCAATGCCAATCACAAAAATGCGCTGCTTGGAGCTTTTTGCACGCTTGATGATGGCGTCGACGGCGCTGACATGACCATCGGTGATCAACAGGACGGCGCCTTCGTCTTTGCTCGACAAGGCGAGCGTGGAGGTGAGGGCGGATTCTAGTTCGGTACCGCCCATGTCTGCGTTAAGGCTGCTGATCCAACGTTGCGCGGATAACTGTGTGGCTTCGGTCACGGGCCATGGTGCGCGGGAGCGGTGTTCGACCTCATTACCGAACTTGGACAGAGAAAAAGTATCTTGCTTGCCCAAACGGTCAACGAGGGAATGCAGCGCGCGGCGGGCCGCTTGGATGCTGTCTCCCGCCATGGAGCCCGAGCAGTCGACCAGTATTTTGAGTGAGAGCGGTTCGGGCGTGACAGGCTGGCCCTCTGTAGTTAAGGCCGTAAACGAAGGACAGAAACTCGCTGTGACCACGTAGTGTTCCGGCTTGACATAGTCGGGTGCCATAGAGGCGATTGAGCAATGTTCGAGTTGATCCATGACAAATACAAAGTCTCGATCCAGAAAGCTGTCACGACCCAGTGTGACCGTCAGGGAGTCGGAGTGGGCGTTATTTTTGTCGCTACCAGCTAAGCCCTTGGAACTCAGACGCGACACCTTAATAGGATGGCTCGGCGAGCCCACGCGCGCCTGCGCTAACGCGCCATGCAGCGTCAAGCTCAAGGCAAAGCCGTATTCAGTCAATAGATCCGTCTCGGGGACTTGATGCGGTTGTAGTCCACCATCTCGGAGCAAATCACCATAGCGTGGCGCGATCACCGTGGGGATCTTGAGTCGCAGTCCGCCTTGTTCGAACTGCAAGAGCTGACCGTAATGCAGATCGATCACGCAACGTTCGCCAGGGGCGAGATTGCCCAGATTGAGCACATAGTTACCGTCTTCGCCCCGTTCTAGCAAGATGGCTGCGTTTCCGTCGGCCAGCGTTTGTTCGTAGCTTTCCTGGGCCTCGGACTTTTCTACAACCGTACCTTGCAGAGTCTGTTCGTTGAGCATGACTTCCACCCCGAGCAACTGCGCACCCCAAGGCAACGGAAAGCTATAGATCGCTTCAAGATGTTCCGACGATGGATTGATAAATGTTTGACGTACATGTGCATCAAAGATCGCACCTCGCAAATCCCCCGTGATAGCAACGTGTTGCAGCACCATCGGTTCGCCCGATTTGGACTGCAGTGTCGCGTGGAAAGACTCGTCTAGCTGTAGAGAAACGCTCATAGTGTTGTCCTCTTGATTATTTATTGTTGTCTGGGTTGTTTTGTAGGGCCTCATACGCCTGCAGCACACTGCGAACAAAACTGCGCAGCTGCTCGGGGCTGAGTCCTGCCCGGGTTGGTTCGATCACAAGCTCGATCCCCTCGGCGACATGCAGGTGGCTGCATACCTCTAGCGAACCAGGTCGTCGACCTCGATCCGGCACGGGGGCGGGGCCACCTTGGAGGAGCTCCCGAATGCGATCAAGCGAGACGCCAGCTGCCGTCCATTTTTTGATGAGCAGGAGCTGCTCGAGATGCTGAGGGGAATATTTCGCGGCCCGTGTTTCTCCCTCAGGGCGACTTACGAGCCCAAGCTGGACGTAGTAACGGACCGTCCGCTTGCTCAGGTCCGTGAGGGCACAGAGCTCATCGAGGGAAAAAGACTGACTCGGAGAGTCGCCGGAAGGGGGAGAGGTCTTTGTGACAGTGTTCATGTGTTTATATTAACACTATAACTGTCATTAAATGCTGTTTAAATAAAAATTATTTGTAAAAATTATGTGCAATCTTAAATAGCAAGCCAACGATCGTGAACAGAGTCTTAATTTGTTTGTTCATACTAAATAAATTTCTGTAAATGTTTGTAAATCTCATTGATAACCGGTTGCTGATGCTCATAAACTATATAAATTATTGGTCAACCTATGTAAATAAGGGTATATTTTGTGACCTTAAGCAAGCATCAATGGGAGTCTTTAATTAGGAAAATTGCTGGAAATAGCAGACAGATCAAATGGACTGAACATGCAAAACAGCAAATGAGGGCAAGACACATCACGATGCCAATGGCACTGGATGTCTTATCTAAAGGAATCATCAGGCTCGAACCAGAGCCTCACATTAAAACTCGCGACACCATTTGTCGGATAGAGCGTTTCACTGCGGGAAAGTCTGTAGGCATCTGCGTTGCGCTTAAGTCAGAAAAAGTTACCACGATGATTGTTGTTACTGCATTGATAATTGGGGGATAGCATGTACCACTACACAGATGGAGGCCTTCGGAATATTTGGCTCGCGAATGGTTATGAGCAGATGGAAACTCCTTACGGTATGGCTATCACCATTCAAGACTTACCAGGTCTTTCAAGAGCAATATGCAAAGCGCTTATCCGTAAAAACAGTAAATTAACAGGCGCAGAGTTTCGATACCTGCGTCAGGCAATGCTTCTGTCTCAGTCATCACTTGGACGAACGTTAGGTCGCACAGATCAAGCGATCGCAGGCTGGGAAAAGAATAGCAAAGTCCCAAAATTTGCTGACCAAATGCTGCGTGTTTTTTATGCTGCTCATGCGGATGGCAATGAGCAAGTTAAAAATATTATTCACGCACTAAACGATGTTGAGCGAACGATTCATTTCGTGATGACGGAAACGAAAAAAGGCTGGCAATCAAAAATCTCCGAAGTTGATTTATCGGAGCGAGATGAGTTTGAAAAGGTTGTGTAGGTG
Organism: Bordetella parapertussis; assembly: GCA_945862495.1. GTDB lineage: Bacteria > Pseudomonadota > Gammaproteobacteria > Burkholderiales > Burkholderiaceae_B > Zwartia > Zwartia parapertussis_G. The sequence goes on from CAMAYM010000007.1 coordinate 26,515, forward strand.
AGTGCGAATTTTAGTATCGAGCAAAATCATGGCAATAGATTTTCTCTGACTTGCTCATCTGGCAGCGATGCTTAAAAAATATTCGCGATCTTTGACAGCAGACCAACGATGGCGAACAGAGTCGTGATTTGTATGCTCATGCATAGAATAAATTTACGGTCAAGATCGGTTCGTAATCCAGCGACCAAGCGATCCATTCGATCCATGGTTTCTGTTGTTTGCCTTGCCAAATCTTCGCGCGTGGCAAGGGTTGGGATGATGGCTTCAAGTTTGGCTAATTTAGTTTCCATTAAGTGCTACCTATAGTGCGTACGTCATGCGAAATTTTAGTTTTAACGACATCTGCAACTATCGGTCCGGAGAACTATTTTTTGTATCAAATTGTTTCATCGTGCCGTCTGCGACCTGAGTCAGTCGCGTCACAAAACACTCATTCTCGTTTGTGTGACTCTACAAGGCGTAGCGGTCTCTAACCAGCTCTAAATCAGTCCGCACGCGAGAAGCCGGTCAAGCAAAAAAAAACCACCCGAAGGTGGTTTTAGATTTCTTAAAAAAAAAGATCAATGGCGATGAAAATTCTTTACAGCTGAGTTTGCCAAGTCCTTATGCTCTGTTGGATCAATCGCAGAGATCTGTTCCATAAATTTCTTAAGATCAATCTTCTTGCCACCTAACCATGTCCCTTGGACTTTAACTTTCTCGACAATCTCGCTTGGCTTCACAGCAGTAATGTCGGCCGATAGCTCTACTAAATCAGCAAACTTACCTACTTCAAGCGAACCGATATCTTTATCGCGTTTGAGTTGATAGGCGCCATTGATGGTCGATGCTTTAAGCGCTTCATCTAGAGTGACTGCCTGATTCGGACCATGAACCTTGCCCGAATCAGTGGTGCGCGTCACCATGTGCTGAATGTTTCTTAACGTATCTGGAGGCGATACCGAGCCATCATTATGAAAGGTAGTGCGCGTTTTCATTTTCATCGCATCACCCACGCGCTGCCATTGAGAGCCGTATTCAGACGCAAACATAGTGCCGTCTAAGAGATCACCCCAATAGATGTATTGAAAGGGCGCCAGTGAAACAGTGACCCCAAGACGTTCAGCGCGCTGAAATTGATCCGCCCGTGCAGCACCTAAATGCTCAACACGCCAGCGGTGATCGGTGCCCATCAGCTTGTATTTATTTAAAGCATTCTCATAGGCGTCGAGCACCACATCAAACCCAACGTCGCCATTGTTATGAAACGCCATCTGATAGCCCATAGGCGCGTATTGATCGAGCAATTGGTCGAGCTGTTGGCGCGTGTAATTCATGCCCTTTTCGAACAGCGGTCCCAAGAGAATATTTGCCTGTCTGGTTCGGGCGTTATCTAAATAACCAAAACTCTGTGCAACAGTACCCAGCCATGGGCTTCCATCCGCCCACAGTTTGATGCCATTTTTACGGACCATGCTGGAATCAGGCCAAGACACTTTCGCGCCAGCATCCGGCTCAATGGCCATGTGGTAGACGTGCATTCTTAAGGGGCTGTCTGGGACGGCTGCTAATGCCTCGTAACCCTTATACATTCCTGTGTTGTACGTGTGCTCCGATGACGCGGTGATACCCATCGAGGCCATATACGCATACCACTTTGCACTGGAGTGCAAGATGTGGGGAATTGCTTTGGGAAGGATTGGACCAACCACTGCCATTAACGCAGCCGATTCATTGGCCACGCCATTGGAGGTACCATCCTGGAATCGACCATAGTTTCCGCCCACTGGGTCGGCAGGCGGCTTGTCATCTTTCCAGCCTAAAATTTTGACGACTGCCGTATTGAAATAAACCGCATGCCCAGAATTATCAATCACGATGATTGCACGACCGCTTGGCGTTAACTTATCCAATATGTCCCGTGTTGGTAAAGGAGCCTCTTGCAATAATCTGTCTATGCCATTGAATACCAAGGGTCTACCGGCTGGAGCTTCTGCGTCGGCTTTCTTAATAGTTGCTTGGACATCTGCCCAGGTTTTCGCGCCAACGTAGGGTGCAATCCAATAGGCAGGTGCTTGTGTCGTAATGCCCGACAAAATCGGGTGATTGTGCGGATCAATAAACCCGGGCATGAGCACGGTAGAACCTAAGTCCTGTACTTTTGCGTTGGGTGCACTGGCACGTACATTTTGGAGCGACCCAATCGCAGTAATCTTTTTTGTCACGGTATCAAAGGCAATGGCCTCCGCACGTGGATTCTTTTCGTCCATCGTAATAATGGTTGAAGCCTTCAAAATCTGTATTTCTGCTAGTGCGAGATTAGACAGGCAGTAGAGCGAAACAATGGGCAGAGTCTTGAGGATTGATTTGTAGTTCATATCGATTCAAATGGAAGATAAAGCCGTTTTACCGAAGAGTCTGGGAGTGCTGAAAGCAAGCGTAATGTTAAAACATAGCAAAATCCACTTACTTAACCCTACCAATCCCTACGCCAACTAGTGCGCATTGACCCAGTTTTCGACGATTAGGCCTGCATAATTTACAAAGTCGGCTTCGTTGTTTGTGACCAATGTGACGCCAAGGGCGATGGCGTGTGAGGCAATGAGTTTATCTAGTGCGTCGCGGTTGCGCTCTTTATAGGCGGCACGAATGGGCCCATAGGCTTTGGCTGCCTGAGCGTCAAAGGATGCCACCAAGATGTCTTCGAGCAAACTGTCCAACACCTTACGATTGGTTTTTTGAGAGGCTTCGCTCGTGCAAGCGAGGCCAAACTCGAGCTCGGCCAAGGTGATGGCGGAAATGATCACGTCCCCAACAAAGCATTTGGCAAAGCGCTCTCTGACCTCGGGTGGCTGGTGTTTGATGAGGTAGATGCACATGTTGGTGTCGAGCATGTATTTCGCACTCATAATGCTTCGCGCTCGCCTTCAATGTTTTCGCCACGTCCTTGAGCCATGAAGTCTGGTGAAAATTTGCCAAACTTTGCCATGACATCACCCATTCGGCGCTGAGCAGGGCGGATGCGCAACTCATCGCCTTGACGTTCGATCACAAGTTCGATATCCCACGTGCTGTAGGCAAGCTCTGCCGGAATGCGAACGGCTTGGGAGTTCCCATTTTTAAAAAGTTTGGTGTTTGTCATGATATGCCCTATGAGTGTACGTGTACATCTTAAGGCATTTTTTGATGTATGTACATACGTAGATGTACATATTAGAAAACTGAGTCCAAAGCCATCAATTTCACTTAATTAAATTGAGATTGCTTTGATAAAAATCCAAGATTTTGGAATTTGATCCGACTTGCAAGTAAGATCATGACAAGGAGCGAGGGTCTCAACGGTATTAGAGCCGTGGGTAATTGCGCATTCATTCATCAAGCTAAAAGGGACATCAATATGAAAAAAAACCTCTTTGCATCGCTACGCACCGTTGGCTTAAGCAGCCTCACCGCGTTGGCTTTACTGCCTCATTCGTTTGCGCAAGCGCAAGCCTCTAATTACCCAAACAAACCCATCACGATTGTGGCGCCCTTTGCAGCGGGAACGCTCACGGATATTTTGACGCGTACCGTCGCCAATAAACTATCGATCGCCTTGGGTCAACCGGTGATCGCAGAAAACAAGACCGGCGCAGACGGCAACATTGGCGCAGCTTTTGTCGCGACGGCGCCGGCGGACGGCTATACCTTATTAGTGGGTGCCACGAGCATCGGCTCGATCAACGTGCTGCTGCACAAGAATATTAAATACGATCCACAACGTGATTTTGTCGGTATCACCAACCTCATTAGCGTGCCCAACGTGCTTGTGGTGGGATCGCATGTGCCTGCAAAGAATCTCAAAGAGCTCCTAGCACTCCAAAAGCAGAAAAGTTTTAACTACGGCTCAAGCGGTGCGGGCGGTAGTATGCATTTGTCCGGAGAGATCTATAAAAAAATGGCCGGTGTAGAGATGGTCCACATCCCTTACAAAGGTACAACGCCTGTCATTAATGACATCATTGGTGGTCGCGTTGAAATGATGTTCTGCAACCTACCGGTATGCTTGTCCTTGATAAAGTCTGGCAAATTAACAGCGCTCGGCGTCACGTCCGCTGCGCGTTCCTCGCTCTTGCCAGATGTGCCAACCCTTGCCGAGTCAGGCTTGCCAGGCTTTGATGTCAGCGGCTGGTTCGGTTTGTTCGCTCCAAAAGGCACACCACCAGACATCGTTGCCAAGCTCAATGCCGAAACGGTCAAGATCCTGAATGATCCTCAGTTTAAAGAGGAGTTCTTGAACAGAGGCGCTATCACGATCGGCGGTTCATCAGAGGCCTTTACAAAATACGCAGCAGACGAGCGCGTACGTTGGGGCAAGATCATTGATGAGGCAAAGATCACGCTGGAGTGATGAAGCTCTTTCTTTGTGTACCTTACAGATAGAAAATTTACTTGAGTAAAGAGACCCCATGACAGACTCTAAAGATTACGTCCCCCCAAAAGTTTGGACTTGGGAGCAACCCAACGGCGGCACTTTTGCGAACATTAATCGGCCGATCGCTGGGCCGACGCACGACAAAGAACTGCCAGTTGGCAAGCACCCTCTGCAACTGTATTCGTTGGGTACACCTAATGGCGTCAAGGTCACGATCATGCTCGAAGAGTTGCTGGCGCTGGGGCACGTAGGCGCTGAATATGATGCTTGGCTCATCAATATCCGCGAAGGTGACCAGTTTGGCTCGGGTTTCGTCGATATCAATCCAAACTCAAAAATCCCTGCGCTGTTTGACCGCAGTGGCGCGCAGCCGGTGCGGGTGTTTGAATCCGGCGCGATCTTGCTTTACCTGTCTGAGAAATTCCAAGCTTTTCTGCCTAAAGAGGGCGTCGCTCGCACTGAGGCCTTGAACTGGCTGTTCTGGCAAATGGGTAGTGCGCCGTATTTGGGTGGCGGGTTTGGTCACTTTTACGCGTACGCGCCAGCTAAGTTTCAGTACGCCATAGATCGTTTCACGATGGAAACCAAGCGTCAGCTTGACGTCCTAGATCGTCGCCTGGCCGTCAGTGAATACTTGGGTGGCGATCAATATACGATCGCTGATATTGCGGTGTTTCCCTGGTACGGCGGGTTGGTGAAAGGTTGGTTGTATGGGGCGGCCGAGTTTTTGAGCGTGCAAGACTACAAGCATGTTCAACGTTGGGCCGAGACTGTGTACAGTCGGCCCGCAGTGAAGCGCGGGCGTATGGTCAACCGTATGCAGGGCGAACCTGCAGAACAATTGCGTGAACGCCATGACGCCAGCGACTTTGACACTAAAACGCAAGACAAGATTCAAGCTGCTAGCTAGCGTTCATCACGGTCACTGCTTGAAAATCTCTTGAGCACCATCTCCGTGAGCGTTTGATCAAAGCAAGGGTAGAACTCCGACTCGGCCGTAAAAAAGCCGAGCATCTCCTCGACGTCCTGATCAAAATTTCCCTCTAAGCAATCCATCAAGTTCCACGCTGTAGTGAAAAAATCAATCATCGCGCCCATGGTGAGGGGTTTGGTGGAGGTGCGCGTGGAAGGCTCCTCAAGCGTATCGCCCTCATACTCGTCGACAACTCTGTAATGGATGCGTTGACCGACGAGTCGGGCATAGAGCACCGTCACATCGTAGGTCGTGGACCGAATACTGATACGGGCGATCTCGATTTCTTTGGGTTTCCTCTTGGGGAGGAATTCACCACCCATAAACATGGGGTGTATACGACCGAGCATCTGTCGGTCGAGCGCGTCGAGTTCGGGGGTGGTGACAAAGTCGGGGAGGGTATTGACCTGGCCAGTTTCGAGCGCATCCTTGATGAGCGCTCTCCGGGCTCGACCTTTGACGGTGCTCATTAGTTCTACCTGAAGGTCATAGCGTCCAAAATAATCACGTGGACGGTATGTCAAGGAAATCACTGGGGTAGGTTTCTTGGCAGCGGCTTTAGTCATGATTGTGCTCCTGCGTAGATGCAGCAATCCATGTTGGTGGAAAGTCTTGGCCAATACGTGTGAAACTGATGGTTGAAATCTCTTTAAAGGGACCCGCCCACATATCTGCGATGGCCACAAACTGCTCAATGTCCAAACCCCTCTGTTCGAGCGCATCAAGGTGCGCCTCTAAACCCTCACTGCTCATCGATACGAGGCGATATAAATACGCGTCTCCCTCGCCTAGAGTATGTTGTTGCTCAAAGGTTTCACAGCCGCCTGGGTAATGGGCAGCGATATCGGCTTTGCGAATAAACGCCGACAATAATTGCACGTGCACAGTCATCACGATCTCCTATTTAGCCACTTCGGCAAGACGCCCGGGTTGGCAAGTTGGATATAAATCCCCCGTACAAAACAAAAAGCCCTCTTCATTAGAAGAGGGCTGACGCATCCCGCTTGGTTACCGTTTCCGGTCACATTGCCTTTCGGCGATCCACCTTGCCCGGGAGGGCAGGTTGGCATGGGCGTCAACCCAAATCTAAATGTCTTAATAAAATTTTACTAGATTATTGAAATGTTGGGTGCTTTAAATTGAATGTGATGCATGATGTGTCTCATGATGTGTCGCATGATGTCACGCATGACTCGGATGATTATTAGCTGTGTCATCTAGTGAGGCACTGACTGGTGCATCATCTTTCTAAATAGGAGCTCCAATATGAAAACGACTCTGGCTTTAGTGATGTGTGCTCTGGGGATATTTCACGGCATCGGCGCGGTTCATGCGCAGACGCAAGTGCTTCCGAACGGTGCAGGTGGCTACAACGTTTATGGTCCTCAGGGAACAACGCAAGTGTTACCAAACGGTGCAGGCGGCTATAACGTCTATGGCTCTAATGGCACGACGCAGATCCTGTCGAATGGCGCAGGAGGCTACAACGTGTATGGGTCTGGGGGCACAACCCAAGTCTTGCCAAACGGGGCAGGTGGGTACAACAGTTATGGCTCAAATGGTACGACGCAGATCTTGCCAAATGGTGCGGGTGGTTTCAATACCTATGGTTCGGACGGTTCGTCACAGATTCTTTCGAATGGCGCGGGTGGATTTAATATTTATGGACGCTGATGACTTAAAAGTGAGGTTGTGGTCGAGGATCCAATCGAGGATCTGATTGGTAGCACGTCAAGTCAAGGCGATGTATGGCGTGCACAAAACATCAAAGGCTTTGTGAGAGATAGGATGGTGCAGATTGACTATCGTTCGCTCAAGCGCTCTGAGATTTTAGGGTAGGTGGCGGACATCCATCGATCCAGTAAAGCACCGACATAGTCTTTAGGCAGCATGTGTCCTACCCCCGGGACAACGGTGACGTGCCATGCCATCAGTGTTGCTAGAGCTTGAACATTATCGGGATTACTTTGCCAGTCTTGTTCACCAACATGGATTTCGCAATGTTTAGGGGCGTGATAAAGACCTGCCTGAACACGCTCCATGAGTTGGCGTGCTCTGGGGGGTACGAAAAAAGTTTTCGACTCGCTATTAGAAAATTCCCCCACGATCGGAGAGAGCAACAGCACTCTGCCGGGAAACGGTGCCATTAAGGTCTGCGCATGCAGAAACAGGTAGGCCCCAAACGAGTTGGCCACGACCATTGCGTCTTCGTGCCAAAAGTGCGTCTTGAGGTCTTGCGCAACGTGTTCGATTTGTTCTGGAAAGCTGAGTTTCGCAAAATCACCAAGTGTTTCCCGGCCGGAGACGTTCAAGCCCCGAGAGAGGAGCGCCTCTCCCAGACCTGTTTTAAGATGACCGCCCCGTCCCGGTAGGTAATAGATGTTCATGGGTGATTTTAGCGTTGTCTGGCGGACTACTTCGCAATCCTCATCACACACTGGCCAAACGCTTCTGTCTGGGGTTTGATCCCAAGATCCATACATTGATTTTTAGCGGCATCGAGTGACACGGGGGCGACCGAAGGACTGGACGCTACAGCGCTTGTTGGAGAGGTTGTTGCGTTACTCGCGACGGTTCCAGTCGGAGTCAGTGTCAAGGTTTCCGTCGTGGTAGTGCCGGAGGGGCTGACTTGGCGTGTTTGAGTCACGCCCGCGGGAGTAACACTCGTTTGCGTCGCACCGGGCGGCCCGCCTGCAGGATTCGCTGTGGTATGCGTGGTGGCATGTCCCTCGGTATAGCCTACCTTGGTCATTTGTCCCATCATGACTTGGATCATGTTGGGGTAGTCGTAGGCAGCACCCGAGGCATGGTCGATCGCGACGCCGATGATGCCGCCAAAGAAAAAGTTACCAACCATGCCGGGTTTCACAATTGAGGTGACGGAGGCACGTCCGGCTTCGAGGCCAGGTTTGTTACAGGTTACTTGGAGGTCATCGTTGGAACGCTGGATTTGTACTGAGCCAGGCGAGGTGAGAAACCATTTGCCCTTGGCATTGACGAGCTCACAGGCGGCACCTGATACTTGCGCTGTTTCTTGTCTGGTTTCAACGGATACGCTTTGTTGTGACCCTCCAGTGATCGAGGCGCAGCCGCCTAGCATGAGAGAGGCGGCGAGTATAGCAATGAGAGAAAACAGTCTGGATGCATTCATTGTGAGGCCTTTATTTTTCTTTATGAGAGGTGTCTGAGGCGCTAGAGTAAGCAGCCAGGTGTCTCATAGGATGCGACTATGGTTTTCTTTTTATTGATCAGTCTCCTAGGCTTAGGCGATGGCGTGTAGGCAGGTCGCTGCTGCTTGGGTCAGGACAACTTCTACGGCGAGTTGCGCGCGTGTGAGACCGACAAAGAGTTGCCGTCGGGCTTTGTCATCAAAGATTTCAAAATCTACTTCTGTCAGCACGATTCCTGCTGCACTTTGACCTTTAAAACGATAGACAGAGTCCACCAGCAACGCTCCCTCGGTCCAGAGGGCATCGCCAGCCGCTGAATACTTGCCGGTGGGGCGGCGTAAAGTGAATTCACCGAGTTGAGGTGTTTTGATCAAGACCGAGCCGGCTAAGCCACGCCAACTAATGACTGCGATATCTTTTAAAGGAATGCCGCGTTTGAGCAAGTGCTTGATGGCCGCCTCGGTCTCTCGCAATAGTTCTTTGTCATTGGCGTAAGTATAAAAATTAGGTAATTCGCCACTGTAGAAAGAGCGTGACACGACGGGTTGCTCTGTAAGTCCTAAGGTATTGATGACTTTGCAGATCGCGCCTGGCGTTCGAAAGTTATCGTGACAGGTGACAGTCACAACGTCACTCAGGTCGAACTCTTCACGCTGATAGATGCGTTGAGCGTCGTCTTCAAGTAGATACAGCTTTCCGTCCTCGGTTAACTGAGGCAATAGGGCAGCGACCCAGTCAGGCTGAAAGTCTTGCCCTTCATCCAGCACAATCAATTGAAAGCGATTTTGCAAATGCGTGTGCACTTCGATCGCTTCGCAATAGTGTTTGATCAAGCGTTCGTAATTATCAGCTGCCGAGAAATCGGGTTCGCCAACTTTTTGCCGATAATATTCAACACATAGCTCATGGAAACTAGCGATCTTGGCTTTGGCAGGTGCGATGTGTCCGATATGATCGGCGAGGCTGCGGTTGTAGCAAACGTAGAGACTTTTAAGAGACTGTAATGAGGCGTCTTCTAAGAGTTTTAAGGCGAGTTGTGTTTTTCCTGAACCCGCGGTGGCCTGTACTTTGATGATCCCAGAGGGGGAGGTCATACGCGGTACCCACGTGGCCAGTCCATCAGCTAGGCGCAAGGTAGTCGTGCGAACTTGCTCGCCCAACACGCGCATGTCAAGCGTGACATTGAATACATTACAAAAAAATCGACGGAGCCGCTCAAGGTCAGTCGTGCATTGCTCGACGGCGAGCATTTCCCTGACAAGTGAGCCTAACTGATCGAAACGGGTCGCATCAATAATGCGTTCGGGCGGGATCGTGACGACGTGCTGGTCTCCCAAAATATAGTCGGGTAATACTAGGCAATTAGTGACCTGCGTGTGCAAGCCTGCATGCGTGAGCCGACTGACGATGGCTGCAAATTGAAGTCGAGTTTGACGCCCAACGTCGCTCGGACCATCTCGATAGACTTTGAGCATTTGCCCATCAACAACCGAAACATCTCCTGCCTTGACCTCAACAAGTAAAACACTGCCAGTGGGAGAGAGCACCACCACATCAATTTCACCGTGTTTGTCTCGATCATTATGTAAGGCGTGCCACGACACGCTATGAAAGATTTCATAACCGTCAGGTAACGAAGCCTCCAAGCGATAGAGGACGTCGAGCTCGCGCTCGATACCGGTGCTGTATTTAGGTTTTAAAAGGTCAGGGACTAAATGCGCCATAAGTCTTTATTTGAATGAGGGCTTGCTAAAGGATAGTCGCTTTAAGGTGATCGCTTTCAAGTCTCACCTGGTGAGTCACTCAGCAGAGCAAAATAATGATCTCCAAATAGGCTAACATAAACTTAATGGCAGCCTTTCAACGCACGATTGGTGGAAAAGAACGATGGATCGCACAGAACGGTTCTACAAGATTCAAGCCATGCTCATGGCTAAACCTTCAGTCACGATGAAGCAAATGCAAGACGCGCTGGAGGTATCACGTGCGACCTTAAATCGCGATTTGGCTTATATGCGCGATCGGCTCAATATTCCTTTTGCATGGAATCCAACGCTGCGCGGCTACGCGCTCACGCGTCAGCAATCATCAGATAAAACGTTTGAGCTGCCAGGTGTTTGGTTTAATCAGCAAGAAATTTACTCATTGTTGACAATGATCGAGTTAATTTCAAAGCTGGAACCTGGGGGCTTGTTGTTACCGCACTTGACCCCGTTTAAGAATCGACTCGAGGGCTTGCTTGATGAGGGTATTGGAAGCTCAAAAGAGGTCATGAGTAGGATTCGAATTTTACCGATGGCTCAACGTCAAGTATCGGGAGAAAATTTTCAAATCATTACCCACGCGTTAGTACAACGTCAGCGTTTGGAGATCAAACACTTTGCGCGTCAAACAGGTCAAGATACTGAGCGTCAAATCTCGCCCCAGCGCTTGGTCTACTATCGGGACAATTGGTATTTAGATGCTTACTGTCATCTGCGTGAAGGTCTGCGCAGCTTTGCACTCGACGCGATCAACGGTGTTCAGCTAAAAGAAAAGCCAGCCAAAGGCGTGGCGGAAGCTGAACTGCACGAGATGTTTGAAACGAGCTATGGCATTTTTTCAGGCAAAAATACGCAAGTTGCCAAACTGAAGTTCACCCCCTTTAGAGCGCAGTGGGTCGCGCGCGAAGTCTGGCATCCAGAGCAGGTGGGTCAAGTGCATGCCGATGGCAGCTATACGTTAGAGGTCCCCTACGGAGAAGACTGGGAGTTGATTCAGGATATCTTGCGCCAAGGCGACGATGTGCAGGTGCTAGGACCTCAGTCGTTGAAAAAGAAGGTCAAAGAAACTGTACAAAAAATGCTACAGCTCTATTGATTGATCGTTCAAGAAACATAAGTGGGATACCTAAAGGTTTTGATGTTGCCATGTTGGTCACCCATCAATCCAAAGAAATGCATGCGCGACCGATGGCCATTGCGCGTTTAGATAAAGGCATGGATGCCTACCTCATCACAGACACTGACTTTGTGAAAGTTGACGAAATCGACAAAAGATCTCCATGTTCTGCTTACTGTTCAAAGCGTGAAGTTCATGCAAAATGGGTTCTCAGCGATGGCTTAAGGTTGGCTAACAATTACTAACATTTTATTCACCCTCTACGTATTGCTTTGATACTCAAGCCCTCGTTAAAATTTGCACTATGCAAACACGAATCGCCCGCATTGAAGCCGTCATTCCTACTCTCGCCACGCGTGAGGATCTTGCGCACCTAGAGGGGCGGATGCGCGGTGCTATTCAAAGTGTCGAAACCACGCTCCATCAAGAGCTCACCAGTCAAACTTGGCTGATTGTCAAATGGGTCTCTGGACTATTGGTGACGCTTTTGCCAAGTTTGATGGCTGCAACGTTCTATATCGCTAGATATTTGAACTAACCGTTCATCATCGTGACTTGCATCATGTACTGGATAATGAAACACTTAAATGCGTTTCTAATCTAGTCAGGACCTATGTTTTCAACAATTGCAGCGATCACACTTCCCATTTTCACCTTGGTGTTGGTAGGCTTTTTGTATGGTCGTCGCGTCAATCCTGATTTAGGGGGTGCCAACAAACTGGTCATTGACGTGGCCTTGCCTGTGTTGATCTTTATTTCGCTCTCAGCTAAAACGTTTGACCCGATTGCGGCGCTTTCATTTACTGGCGCATCTATCTTGTTGATTTTTCTGACTGGGCTGATCGCGTGGCCATTGGCGAAATTTTCGGGTGCGACGCAGTATGCATTTTTGCCTTGTGCCATGTTTACCAATGTTGGTCCGATTGGCATCCCCTTGATTGCCCTAGCCTATGGACCAGAAGGGATGGCCACAGCTGTCGTGTTATTGGTGATCTCCAACATTTTGCATTTCACGCTGGGTGTTGGCGTGATGAGTGGCAAAGTTGACTGGCGTCTAGTGTATGCAAATCCCCTGGTTTGGGCCACGGTGTTGGGGGTTGCCAGCTCTCAATTTCAGTGGGTATTGCCTGAGTGGGCGCATACTTCTTGCACCATGATTGGGAGTGTGTTGGTGCCGATGATGTTGATGTCGCTCGGGACAAGATTTGCGAATAGTCAAGTAGCAGATGCTTGGGTAGGCGTGCAGTCAGGTTTGCTGATTATGCTTATCAGACTCGCGGCTGTCTTTATAGTCCTATGGTTCATTCCCTTGCAGGGGATAGAGCGTGGAGCTTTGATTTTGTTTGCTTGTTTGCCTCCAGCGGTCTTTAATTTTATTCTCGCTGACAAATTTCAGGTGGAGCCTAACAAAGTAGCTTCTACTGTCATCGTCGGAAATCTATTGAGTTTAGCGTTTCTGCCCCTCGGTATTTGGCTGGCATTCGTTTAGTTTTCGCATCTTCTCATCTTTACTTAGAAAGGTACTTTATATGATCAAGTTTTATTTCCACCCATCGCCCAACCCCTTGAAGATCGCACTGTATCTCGAAGAAACGGGTGAGCCCTACGAGCTCATACCGGTTGATACACGCAAAGGTGAACAGCACTCTGATGCCTTCAAGGCGATCAACCCCAATGCCAAGACACCCGCCATGCTGGATGACGATGTGCGAGTTTTTGATAGCAATGCGATGTTGATGTATTTGGCTGAAAAAATAGGTAAGTTTTTGCCTGTTCATACACCTAAAAACAAAGCTGAGATGTATTCATGGCTGATGTTTGTCGCGACTGGCATTGGCCCATATTGTGGCCAAGCGGTGCACTTTAAACATTTCGCGCCAGAGCCCAAGGAATATGCAGTCAATCGTTATGACTTTGAAGCATGGCGTCATTGGCACCTCATTAATGATCACTTGGCCAATCAGCCCTATATGATGGGTAATGAGTACACCATTGTGGATATGTCCGTTTGGGGCTGGGCGCGCGTCGTACCCTTTGTGTTGGGCGCTGATGCTTGGGAAAAACTGCCGCATGTCAAACGTTTGCTCGATGAGATTAACGCCAGGCCCGCAGCGCAACGCGCGGAAGCGTTGAAAACAAAGTTTGCTTTTAAAGCCGAAGTCGATGAGGAGGCACGCAAGATGCTTTTCCCCTCAAACGAACGGCTCAAAGCTTCTGGTGTTTGACCAATTTCCCAATACTGATGCTTTACGCGCAATGAGGTAAATGCCATGACGATAAAAGCTGTTGTTTTTGATGCCTACGGAACATTGTTTGATGTGTACTCCATTCAAGTCTTGGCTGAGCAGCTCTACCCTGGTCTAGGTGCTGATATTGCGGTGAAGTGGCGTGATAAGCAGATTGAGTACACAAGGTTGATCACGCAATCAGATCCTCACAAAGCAAGCGGCAGTCAGTACTTCCGCTCGTTTTGGGAATTAACGCGTTTGTCCTTGGAGTACACCTTGGACCGACTCAAACTAGATCGTGAGGCTGGGCAGGTGGAAATGCTGATGCAGCAATATGAGCATCTCATGCCTTTCAAGGAGAATTTGGCCGTCTTGCAAAAGATCAAAGCCCTAGGTTTCACGACAGCGATCCTTTCTAATGGCAGTTTGGACATGCTGTTGTCCGCCGTCAAGAGCGCTGGTATGCAAGAGGTTGTAGATCACATCATCTCAGTTGATCCAATCCGTCTCTTTAAAACCTCACCGGAAAGTTACGGTCTGGTTCAGCAAACTGTACCTGTGCGCAAAGAAGAAGTGCTGTTTGTGTCCAGCAATGCATGGGATGCATTGGGTGCGACTTGGTTTGGCTTCACAACGCATTGGGTCAATCGGCAGGGTCTACCCTTTGAGGCTTTAACGCCTCGCCCGCATTATTCTGGACCCGATCTGACTTCAGTTTTGGAATCGTTAGGGGATTTTTAGAGATATTCACCGCAAAGTCAATTAATCACCGTGTTTTATGTAGTGATTAATTTTTGGTAGATGCCGTTCGAAAGCCTTATGGCCTCGTCCGTGTCGTTTTAGCTAGCTTTGTCCAAGGCAAATCGGCAGGATCAGCAGCCATTGGTCCTGCAGCCTTTGCCACCAAAATATGAGACGCAATCGGGGTAAAGTCCGCCCGAAAATGGTTGGAGCTTTTCACGACCAAGACTTTCATTGTTTCGGGGTGTACACCCAACATCCTAAAAAGTTCACGATCCAAGAGTTGTTTTTTACCGCTTGCGACCGCCACGAGGACCCCTTCAATTTCAAGCAAGGCGCACGGTCCAAGCGCAATCCGCGAGCCTGTCATCATGGGACCCTTAAGCGTAACTTTTCCATCAGAGAGTGCTTTGACTTTAAAGGTGCCTTGTACGGGCGGGTCGCTGAGTTGGCCGGTAAAGGTCGGCACTGCTGTACCGATCGCCGTGGTAATCGACGCACCAAGACCGGCTTCATGGGCCATGGTGGCGGTCTTGGGATCAAACAGCAGGCCGAGTGCGACTTTGCCAGGTAAACGTTTGCCTGCGGATTTTTCTAACAACGCGCGCAACAGACCGGTCGTGTTGCTGTCGCCGCCTGCACCAGGGTTGTCTTGTGTGTCTGCAATCACAACTGGTTTTTCATTTGTTTCACCGAGCACACAGGCACGCTCGACTGCATCGCGTGCGGAAAACATTTCGAGTGTCCACTGCGTGGGTTCGCTGACGTTTGCGTACAGTCGTTGCACCGCGGCTTCGGCACGATCACCATAGCCCCAGACCATCGGTGCGCATTCCTCAATATCCGAAGCGGGAAACGCCATACAAAAACTCAGGCAAGTGTCGAACTCACGGTCCAGATCAGCGAGCTCTGCGTAGCGTGATTTGGCGGGCTCGAGCCAAGTGCTCTGCGCATTCAATGGAATGAGATAGGGCAGGCGACGGTACGCCATCAGTTCTTTCGATCCGCGCTTGAAGCGTCGTTTTAAAAGTTTTGCTGCAAGCTCGCCGGTTTTGGCCATATCCACGTGAGGATAGGTGCGGTAGGACACGAGGGCGTCGGCCTCTGCCAACATGCGGTGTGTGACATTGGCATGGAGGTCCAGGCTCGCCACAATGGGCATCTTTGGGCCGACGATTGCACGTATGCGTGCAATCAACTCACCCTCGGAGTCATCGAGATGTTCGGCCACAGCTGCACCATGTAAGTCCAGATAGACGGCATCAAAGCCACCTTGCCGGATGCCAGTCAAGATCGAGTCACTAATTCGCTCAAACGCATCTTGCGTGACGTGTGCAGAAGGAATCGCACCGCACCAAGAGCCTGGTACGAGCTGCCATCCCTCGAGACGCGCCGCCTCCATAAATCCGCCGATCGGGATATTGACATCGCGCAAGCTATCCAACATGGGCTGGCCAGTGATGAAGGCAGGAAACGATTCGCCGCGGTTAAACGCAGCCCAGTCTGCTTTTGTGGGGGCAAAGGTATTGGTTTCGTGCTGATAGCCTGCGACGTAGATCTTCAAATCTCGACTCCAGAGAAATTGTTGCACCATATTAAGCGCACCTAACGTAATGCGGTTTAGATCAATATTATTTCGCGAAATACGTTACAGAGGGTAGTTTTGCGAAATGCGCATCAAATGTCATTAGCTGAGCTTGGTGATGCTGTGCCGTGGCATAAACAATCGCATCGGCTGTCGCGAGTTTGTACTTTCGATGGCATTCTGATGCCCTTAAGGCAATATCAGTATCGAGTTGAACAACGATACATTTTTGTGTGTAAGCGATGACAGAATCTGAGCGTTCCTCTCCTAGCTCTCTCGTCAGCCATTTTGAAAGTTCAAGTTGAACAATGGTTGGAACAATACAAAACTCTTTAGCTGGAAATTTACTGCTAAGTTTATTTCCGTGAGAGCTATCAGTGAGCCATTCTATCCAAGCAGAGGTATCGACGACATAAAGCTGCTTAGATGCCATTAGTAACGATCCTTACGATCTCGGTAATTTTCCGTGTTAGCGCCTTTGGCAATTCCTCGAAGCTGGTCAAGCTCCGGCACAGGCATCATGAGCAGGCCCTCACCCTTGGGTAGAAATACAAATTCTTGCCCTGCAGACCAGTGCATGGTTTCTCTGATCGCCTTGGGAATGGAGATTTGAAACTTACTTGAGAGCGTCGCGGTATTGGACATTTCTGGTTTCCTATCGATCGATCATGTTTTTGTAAGAATATACCTTACGGGTCACGCTGTCAATGCAGCTTGAAATACTTGTATTAATGCAGCTGTTCCAGTTGCGATGGCATCAATTTTCGTCTGCAAAATGATGAATTTGTTAGAATTTACCTATTATTGGTGCTAGAGCTAGAGGCGCACCAAGTTACAACAACTTCTTATTTAGAGAAAAAAATGGTTGAGACGCTGCCGACGCTCCCTTTATGGGTCGATGTCACCGCAATGTCGACAACGGCGATTTACGGAGCGGCAACGGCCCGTGGTCGTAATGTACCGGTTGCGGGCACTTTATTCGCGGGTATTTTGGGTGGTGCTGCGGGCGGTATTGTCCGGGATCTACTGCTTGGGCTGGAGCCGGTTGCGATTACCGGACCCTATTATTTTCCGTGGATTTTATTGGCGGCGGTCTTCGGCGCTTTCTTTTTTTATAAATTTATTTCCTCAAAGATCCCCTATCTTGTCTTAAAAGGTGTGGCGATTGGTTTATTGATTTCAATTGGATGCCAAAAAGCACTCATCCACGAGGTGCCGTTTGTGTCGATTATTCTCTGTGGCGTGTTGACGGCAACGGTCGGGGGGATGGCGATTGATACGCTGACAGGTCATCGGGCTGTCGTCTTTAGTCAGGCGCACTGGTTTGCAACAGCGCTCATTATTGGCAGTCTGGTTTTTTACGGACTCACGATTAGTACCAATTTTTATATTGCAACTGCGGGTGCGACGCTCACCGCAGCCGCCCTCTATGTCACGAGTGTGCTTCGCAATTGGCCATCACCGACATGGCCCAAAGAAGACACGGATATGTCTGCCTGATCTCCTTTATTAGGAATAAAAATGCCAGTTTTAAAAGAAGCTTTTAAAGTCGCTGCAATTGAGTTCAACCCAGAGTTCATGGAGTTGGATAAAAATATTGTGGCTGCGACCGCGATGGCCGAAGAGGCTGCAAAAAATGGCGCGCGGCTGATTGTGATGCCTGAAGCGGCTGTGTCGGGATACATCTACCGTGATCTCGAACAGTTTTTGCCTTATATGGATACGGTACCCGGCAAGACGACTGACTCGCTGTTGACCGTCACTAAAAAATACAACTGCTATATCGCGATCGGGATTGCTGAGATTGATCGTGATACAGGATTGACGTACAACACCGGAGCACTAGTAGGTCCTAATGGGCTGGTGGGCAAGTATCGTAAAAACGGTTTGAACCCATCGGATATTTTGTGGTTCGTGCCCGGTAATACTGGCTATCCCGTATTTGAGACTGAGCTCGGTCGCATCACGATGATTATTTGTTATGACGATACCTATTGGGAGCCTGCGCGCGTGGCGGCCTTAAAGGGTTGTGACATGATCGCTTATATTTGTTCCTCGGATCGTTTGCTGCCTCAGTTGGGCTCGGAGGCTGCAGGCAAACACTCGACGATTGCCGCTGTGCAGCATCAAAGCGCTTGGAATGGACTGGCGATGATCGCCGCCGACCGAAACAATGCAGAGACGAATCCAACGACCGGTGTCACCGTGACCTACGGTGGCTCTGCTTCGATTTGGCAGGCCGATGGAGAGCGCATCGCGCACGCGTCGGCCACCGATTACACCAAAACAATGACGAACAAGCCCTCAATCATTTATGGCATGATCGATCCGGCTCGCTTTGATAATGAGCAAAAGCGGACACTTGAGCGTCGCCGCCCAGAGCTCTACAAAGAGCTCGCGTTTTACCGCGCACCGACAGATTCAGCCGCTACGAAACATTCGTCTGAAGTCTCTGCCGCAGCAGTGCAGTATCGCTTGGATAAGAATGATTTTGAAGGTAATTTAAATCGCTGCGATGCCTTGATACAAAAAATGCAGGAGGGCGCGACAGCATTTAATTTAGTGGTGTTGCCTTCATGCTCATTTTGCGGTCCTGTGTCACAGGACAATGTTGAAGCGATTTCTGAGAAAGCACTGGGTAAATCCACGCAAGCTGCGAGCGATTTTGCAGTGCGTTTAAAAACCCATCTCGTCGCTAGCTTTATTGAAAAGGATGGGGAGCACTATTTTCATACGGCTGTTTTACTTGGGCCAGATGGCAAGGTGCTTGGTCTCTATCGTCAAACGCATCTCGACCCTGCTGAGAGCGCCTTCTTAACTGTAGGTGATGACTTACCTGTTTTTGAAACATCGCTTGGCAAGGTGGGTATTTTGCTGAATGAGGACTTCCGTTTCCCCGAGGCTTCTGGCATGTTGGCGATGCGTCGTGCAGATATTATTGCGGCCCCTGTCAGCTGGTCTGGTCAGTATGGTGGCCAGTTGCAAGATGCTGCGGGTCTGTTCGATCACCCTTGCGCCGCGAATACGATGATCTTTTGGTATGCGGCAGCCAAAACTGCACAAGCCTATACCGTGGTGGCCAACTCCGTTGGAAATGGCAATATGGGGTCGAGCGGCGTGTTTACGATTAATCCGATCGACTCTCTCGAAATCCCAGTGGTGGGATCGATCGATAAAGAAGAGGTCGTGTCATTGAAGTTCACCACGTTGGGTAATGCGTATTGGATGAATCAAAGCAAACTCATTGGCGGTCGTCGTGCGGATCTGGCTTCGCCATTGGTCTTTCCCGCACAATCCAAAGCGTTCCAGCAATGGAAAAATGCATCTGGTTTTGATCTGGATGCTTGGTCAGCCTACAAGCAATAAAAATAATGAACACCACAGCAGCAAATTACGTATTCAACTTCGATGCCTTAATTTTAGGCTGCACTACGATTTTGCTTTGCTTGATCGTGCAGGCTTTGTTCGTCATGCTTGTGACCACTAAGTTTAAAAATGGCGTGCGACAACTCGTCAACAGTAATCGATGGACACTCGCACAAGCTGTATTTTTTGCTGGTATCTTGTTGCTGCTGTTTTCACATTTAGTGCAGATCTATATATGGGGTCTGTCACTCACAATTTTCGATATTATTCCTAGTCAGCATCAGGCGATGGTGTTTGCTGGGAGTTCTTATACAACGGTTGGGTTTGTGACGGACCCCTTGCCGGTGCATTGGCAGCTGATGACGGTCATCATGGCTGCCTCTGGATTTTTCTCATTTGGTTGGAGCACGGCTGTGATGTTTCTGCTTTCTCAGGCTCTTTTTCCCTCGGAAAAGTGAGTACGCTCTAGCGTTTCCCGATGATCTGGGTGCGCAATGGCGATCATGGCTTTAATGCGCGCGGCTAGGGACTTGCCACGAAGTTCTGCTGCACCCCATTCCGTCACCACAATATCCGCATCACTCCGTAAACACGTCACGGGCCCATTTTTAATCTGGCTGACGATACGACTCACGCTGCCGTCTTTGGTTGTAGAGGGTAGTGCGATGATCGAACGACCCACGGGTGCTGCGAGGGCGCCGCGAACAAAATCTACCAGTCCTCCTGTTGCTCCGACATAGCGACCATTGATTGACTCTGCATTGACTTGACCGGTTAAGTCCACCTCAATAGCGGAGTTGATCGCGGTGAAGTTTTCAAGACGAGCAAGATTGTGAAGGGCGTGTGTATAGGCATAGGGCTTAAGCGCGAGGTCAGCATTTGCACGACAAAAGTCATATAGTTTTTGTGTCCCTAGCAGAGAGGCCGCGACTGTTTTTCCTGTATCTAGGGACTTAAAGGCATTCGTGATGACACCTTGTTGGATCAGCTCAATCGCGGCATCCCCTAAGACACCGGAATGAATGCCCAGATCGCGTCGATCCGTCAGTAAACCCAGGATTGCCTCGGGAATCGCACCAAGGCCGAGTTCGAGCACGTCACGATCTGCGATAAAGGTCGAAGCAATGGCGGCGATTTTCTTTTCAATCTCACCAATCCGTGCGGCAGGAAGTTCTAGCAGTGGGCGGTTGCTCGAGATTTTTGCATCAATGGAAATACCTTCGAGCATAGAGGAGGTATGCGTCCAGGGCATTTGTTCGTTGATTTCTGCAATGACCACGCGCGCCCGTCGAGCAGCTTCGATCATATAGTCCGCAGAGATTCCCAGGCTGTGTTTGCCATCTGGGCCGGGTGGGCTGAGTTGTAGCATCGCCACATCGCAAGGTATTGCGCCTGTGGTGAGCATGTGACCTAGCGCGGAGCAATGCAAGGGCATGACTTCTAGTGCGTGGGCGTCGATCAAACGGCTATTGAGGCCAAAGCCGCCAAACGTTGAAAGCTTGAGGAAGTCTTGGTGTTCGGGCTGTAAGGTGTTGGAACAGGTCGCACCAATAAACACCGCGCAGGGACCAAGTGTTTGTCGTTGTGCGACGAAGGCTTCAGTGAGCGTGAGCGGTTCTGCTGTCGTCTGCGTCCAGACCACCGCATCGCCTTTTTTAATGTAACGGGAAAGATCGATTGTCACGTTTAA
>CAMAYM010000008.1 GCA_945862495.1 Bordetella parapertussis
ATACGCTAAGTCCGAAGCTGTCTGATCTTTTGAGGCAATATGCCGGTTTCGAATCCCGGTTTTTGCATAGATTTTATCGGCAGGCCAGTCAGGATAGAGAGCAGCAAGCTCATCATTACTCAACGTAGATGAAGGTAAAAAGCAAGCAAAGTCCGCGATTTTGGCTTGAATGCGTTGCAGATTTTTGTTTTGCAGCGACATATCAGGATCCTGTTGTACGGCAACATTTATACGGCAGATAGACATGTTTCAGTGTAAGCTAATTCAGTTCAAAAAAACTTGGGTTTTAGCCCAAGTAAAGCACCTATGATTACTCAAGCCGACTTTCGCGTCGCTGTCGTGATACCCAGTTACCGGGTCAAAAAACATATTCTGAGCGTTCTAAATGCGATTGGTCCGGAGATTTTCCGTATCTATGTCGTAGACGACTGTTGCCCAGATCAGTCTGGTGCTTTTGTGCGTGAAAATTGCACTGATCCGCGAGTTGTTGTGCTTCGCAATGAGGTCAACCAAGGTGTTGGTGGTGCCGTGATGGCTGGTTATCGCGCGGCCCTCGAGGATAAGGCTGATATCGTCGTCAAGATTGACGGGGACGGTCAAATGGATCCGACGTTGATCAGCCAATTTATAAAGCCGATCATGGAAGGTCAGGCCGACTACACCAAGGGAAATCGATTTTTTAATCTGGACCAGTTGCGCGAAATGCCCGCCATGCGACTATTTGGCAATGCGGTTTTGTCGTTTTTAAATAAGCTTTCGTCCGGGTATTGGGATATTTTTGATCCTACTAATGGTTACACCGCCATTCACACATCGATCGCCAAGCAGCTCCCTTACGAAAAAATCAGCTCAAGATACTTTTTCGAATCAGATATGCTTTTCAGGTTGAACTTGCTAAGAGCTGTAGTGAGAGATGTCCCTATGGTGGCCAAGTATGGAGATGAGGTCAGCAATCTTAAAATCACGAAGGTGATCGGAGAGTTTTTTGTTAAACACACAAGAAATTTCTTTAAGCGGGTGTTTTATAACTACTATCTGCGTGATTTATCCCTAGCCTCGATTGAGTTGCCGTTAGGGTTGCTGTTATTTTTCTTTGGTACTGGTTTCGGCGTTTATCAATGGGTGCATGCCGTCATGGATGGTGTTGCAACGCCAGCAGGAACTGTGATGTTGAGCGCCTTACCAACCTTGATGGGCTTGCAATTGATTCTGGCCTTTCTATCCTATGACATTAGTTCCGTGCCGCGGATCCCGCGACAGCCCTGATGATTGATCTATCCTTTTTTAAAGCTTGCGAATGATAGGTATTAAGCAACTGCTATTTATCCTATTGACGGTTGTCATGTTGGCGGTCGGACAAATTCTGTTCAAAGTTTCGGCAGTTAAGCTTGAAATGTCTTTCAAGGGCTTGGTCACAGGCTTATTTTTGAATCCGACATTGATGCTTGCGCTGGTGATTTATGCTCTCGCGACAGTCTTTTGGCTGTTTGTTTTAAAAAGCATTCCCTTAAGAGTGGCCTATCCCTTTGCGGCGTTGGGCTTCTTTATTGTTCCGTTACTGGCGTACTTTTTTTTGAATGAGCCATTGCGCTGGACATCGTTTGCAGGCGCAAGCATCATTATGCTTGGCGTTTATGTGTCTTCTCTTTGATAGGCAAGCCCTTGAGTCAAGAATTATCCAAGCAGCTAGAGTGTCCTATTTGTAGCGCCTCGCTCATCCAAAGATCAACGCCTTTTACTCATTATTGCAAAGCGTGCGACTACTGGAGTGGGGATCTTGCGGTCTCGATTGATACTGCAGATGATGAGGCTGAGGATGCGATTAATGATCAGGAATACATCTCTTCACTGGATGTCTTGAGAGCTAAAAACTTCGGAATGATTCTGGATGAGTTGGCTAAACAGGCAAATAACAGGATGTTGTCTATCCTTGATGTGGGTTGTGCCTCCGGATCATTTCTAAGTCTTGCCGGCGCAAGAGGGCACGAAGTGACAGGTGTAGAGCCAAATAAAAAGCTATGTACCTTTGCGCGTAAAAGAGGTTTGAAGGTCATAGGGGATTACTTTCCACCAGCGGAGCCTTTTGAACATAAATTTGATGTCATTATTTTCAATGATGTTTTTGAGCATATTCCAGATATCAATTCGATATTAGAAAGTTGCAAAGACAATTTGAAAGAGGATGGTTTGTTGATTCTCAATTTGCCAAACTCTGATGGGCTGATCTTTAGGATCGCCAAAATATTGACCACAATGAATGTACTTGGGCCATGGAATCGTCTTTGGCAGACGATGTTTAAAACGCCTCATCTGCATTATTTCAATCATCATTCATTGAATAAACTGACGCAGAAACACGGTCTGATCCCTGTCACTGAAAAGATTGAAATTCCAACGATCAAGGTAAGTGGCTTTTGGTCCCGCCTTCAGCTGGATCGTTCAGTCACCGGCTTAGTCAAGAATTTGATTTTGTATGCGGGTGTTTTGACTTTGTACCCAATCATCAAATTGTCAGAAAAAGACACGTTCTTTGTCATTTATCGGGCTGATGACCCTCGTTGAAGCAGTGTGCGTTTGAAGTAGTGCTGTAAAGGCAGATCAAGGAAACGGTGCAAAATATAACCGACCAGGATTGAGGCCGACAAAGAAATAATAATGACAATGCTCATGTGGTGCTGAAGAAAGTCAAAATGTTTCATGACGACTTTTCTGATGAATTCAATCACGAAAGCATGACTCAGGTAAATCGCATAACTGGTATCGCCTACAAAGGTAGCGATTGTTTTAACGACCGGGTTGTCTATCAAGGACTCTAAGCTAATAGCGGAGAGCAATAAAAAGAACGATGGAATGCCATAGAGAAAAAAGCTATCTATTTTTATTTGCTTTGTTTCAGCGTAAATCATGAAAAACAAACAGATCGCACTGATCAAAAAACCAAATAAATAAGGGATGTTTTTCAGATAGCCTAAGCGATAGATTTTGAAGGCAAATATTCCAAGAACGAATTCAAAAATTTTTGAATTGCCAAAAAAACCATTTAAAAGTGGGCTATCGGCTAGCAAACCTAGCGTCAGATAAATAAGCACCAGAGCACTGATTGCAATCGCTAAATAATGCTTGGATGAAAGCATCAAGCCTAAAGCGATGCAAAGATAAAACAACATTTCATAGTTCAGTGTCCATCCCACAAATAGGAATGGTTGAATCAGATGGCTTTCTTTAAAGTATGGGATAAAAAATAAAGACTTCAGAAAGTTCGCAAAGTTCAGCGTGGTGGAGCCCAGTAAGTTGGGCGCAATGACGATCACAGCAACCAAGCAGGTCGTCAAAATCCAGTAAAGAGGAACAATGCGAATGAGTCGATGCAAAAAGAAGGCTGTCGGATTGGAATTTTTTGTCGTAACGAGGGCCATCACAAAGCCGCTAATGACAAAAAATATATCGACGCCAAAGAGACCAAAATTGGGGGTCGCAAGCACATGGACATAGACAACACTCAAAGCAGCAATGCCTCTCAAGAGCTGAATGGACTGCAGTGTGCTGGTCGTATTTGCAGTCGAAGTCATGATGGGTATGCCTGAGTGGAGCAAATAATCAATAGCTTGTTAGGATGAGAGCATCGCTTCTAGTTGAGACACGCAAACTTGCTTGGAAAAGTGTTCCGTTGCATAGCGTTTACCTGCAGCGCCGATTTGCTCAAAAGACGCTGCCTTGGATAAAAGATCTTTAAGTACGGCAACGCAGGCATCAATATCGGCAGAGTTTGCCGAAACGCCGCAGCAAGCTTCTGTAATCAAGGCGTGGCCATCACTTGCAGTGTGCAAAAAGGCAGCAACCGGCAAGCCTGCCGCCATATGGCCCAGAATTTTTCCAGGCACAACAGGGGTTTGATTTTGAGGGCTTAAGCAGACCAGACCAATATTGCAGGCATTCAGTAGGTCAGGGTATACATCTCGAGAAATAAAACCCTCAAACTGTACGTTTGTGAGTTTCTTGTCTTTCGCGAGTTGGATGAGCTTTTCTTTTTCTTTACCGTCACCAACAATCAAAAAGAGAAGCTCTGTCTGCTGATGCATACGCTCTGCAATCTCAAGAACAAGTTCTAAATATTGCGAAGGACCCATGACGCCAGCAAAAACAGCGATGTATTTTTGTTTGATCTTCCACTTTTGACGAAAATCGACGGCGGTCCGTTGCGTGACGTTGCCGTCTAAGACATCGGATTCAACAGAATGATGGTCAATGTCAACCCAGTTATGTAAGAGCTTAAGTTTTGGCGCGATAACTGGGTTTTGTTCCAACACCATTTTTTTATTCCCTTCGGAATGCACTGTGACAACATCGGCTGTCCGATAGGCGTAGCGCTCAAGCGCTTGAAAAAAACGGATTTGAGTTGGATTACGCAAAATGCCGAGATCGATGGCATTTTGGGGAAATAGATCCTGAACATTTAGAAGGTTGCGAACGCCTCTGCGCTTCAGCCAGCTTCCAACAAGTGCTAGGGGTAGGGGAGGACTATATACCACCGCCGCTTCGGGTTTGATGTTGTACTTCCACAGTTTAAGTAAAAATTGCAGAGGCATGATCAGCTGAGCTAGGCCGCGAACGATATAGTTAACGTTGTGATGGGGTAGTGTCTTGACTCGAATCACCGCGATACCCCCTTCGACTTCAAGCTCCTTAAAGGGTTTTTTCTCTTCGGCCGCGTCAAGGTTGTACTCAGGCCATGTGGTAATCACCGTCACTTGGTGGCCTCGCTGCTGCAGCTCCTCGGCAAGTTCAAGCATCAAATGCGAGGCTGAACGAATCTCGGGAGGATACGAGTCGGTGACGAGCAGAATCTTCACAATGAATCCGTTGCAATCACTTGAGCCGTCGCTAAAGCGCGTTCAATCGCGAAAATAGTCGACATCGTGGCAAACATCTCATGACTTGAAGCTGCGGGCAACTCTTTTCCGCTGGCGCAGTGAATAAAGTTTTTCAACTCTTCTACATAACCCATTTCTTGGCTGCGCGTTTTAAAGGTATCTGTTTTGCCATTCTGGTGCAGTTCGCTCATCCTGAAATCTTTAGAGGCAATTGTTTTGCCATCAAAGAAAATTTCTAAGGCTTCGCGTGAATACGCTTTATCGCCAGAAGCTGAATATATCAGGGAGCCGACGGAGCCATCCGTCAGTTTGAAACTGACGGCAATATTATCGTTGTTGACTGAAGTATGGTTGTCACCAGAAACACGTTCAGCAGATACACGCGATACCAAGGCCCCTGCGAGCGACTGAATCAAGTCAATGAAGTGTGACATCTCGCCAACGATGCGACTACGTCCCTCGTCATCTGAGTGCACCCAATGCGTTGCTGGAATAAAGCCAGTGTTTACGCGCATTTGCATGACCAAGGGGCTCTGGCGACCTGCGAGCCACTTTTGCATTTGAACGGTGTGTGGTGAAAAGCGCCTGTTATGCCCAACAAATAACACGGGCAAACTGCTGGCTTGCGAGGCGAGCAAACGTAGTTCGCTCAGCTCTTCTTCTGTCGTGCAAAGTGGCTTTTCAAGGAAGAGGGCTTTACCATGTTGAATAGCATCTCTTACAAGGCGGGCATGTTGACTGTGTGGGGTCAGTCCGATGACAGCATCAATCTCGGGCTGCAACCATACAGCAGACGCTTCAGTTGCTTGGTTTGCAAAGCCGAATTTGCGGGCGCTATGTTCAACACTTGCACCTGAGCCCGTCACGAGCGTGTGAAGCATGACATTCGACTGTGACTGGAGAGCGGGAAGCAATAAGGCTTTGCCAAACAATCCTGCGCCGATCACGCCCAATCGTAATGTGCCATCTTTTTGTGTTGTGGATTGTTTGGTGCTTGGCAGTGGAAGTTGACGATCAATAGGAGCATTATCTGTATAAGTCAGCAGTACCCCAATAGGCTGAATCAATTTGCCGGCAATGAATTGCGCGTAAGCCTCTTCTGCCTGAGCAATACTAAATCGGTGGGTGATCAGTGCTTGTACATCCACTTTTTTATCCGCAAGTAATCTCAAAAATTCTTCGAGGTTACGCTTTTGCGTCCAACGCACATCGCCAATCGGTAAATCGATGCCTTCGACTTCGTAAAGTGGATCAAGTGAGCCTGGCCCTGCTGCTTTTGAGACAACAAGCTCAATCTCTTTGAGCCACAACTCATTACGGTCGGGATGGATATCTGCAGTACCGACCACAACAATTCTGCCTTTGACGCGAGACAATTGAATCGCTTGATCAACAGGACCCCGATCTTTACTGGCAGCGGTAATAATTACCGCGTCGGCACCGTTACCAGAAGTGCGGGCATCACATAAACGAGCCAATTCCGCAGAATCAGACGTCGTGTGCATAAAGCCATATCGTTTTGCGAGTTCGACTTTGTCTGCAGACGGATCCAGCGCAATGACCTCGCAGCCGTAGGCGCGCAGCATCTGAATGGTGAGCAGGCCTAGCAAGCCCAAACCCATGACAACAACACGTGAGCCAAAAGTAAGATTTGCGCTTCGAATCCCGTGCAGGGCGATAATGCCAAGCATGCCAAAGGCAGCCTCTTCATCCGAGACAGCGTCAGGGATGCGACAAACTAAATTGACAGGGATAGAAACAAATTCAGCGTGCGACGCAAAACCTTGTCCAACACACGCAACACGGTCACCAGGTGAGAACTCAGTCGCTGCAATACCGCACTGCTCAACAATACCTGCACCGCTATAGCCAAGAGGAGTCGGTGTATCGAGGCGACCCATGGCCTCTTGCCATGTTTTAAGCAAGCCTTCTTTTTTGGCTTTGTCCCATGCGCGACGCACGAGATCTGGGCGCGAGGCCGCCTTGCCAAGTAGAGATTTACGACCGAGTTCAATCGTTGAGCGCTCAGTCCCTAAGCTAATCAGGGAGTTGCGATTTCTGACCAGAATCCGTTTGCCACCACACTGTGGCACAGGAACATCACGTAGCGTGACATCACCTGTTTTGTAACTCTGAACAACTTGTTTCATTTCTTCTCGGCGTCTTGATACAACACGTAGTTTTTAACAGCGGAAGACATGCCAGGGGGGAACTCGGCATCACGTTTAATGGCCTCCCAGTTTTGCTCAAACCATTGAATAGTGCTGCGAATGCCATCTTCAAACGTTGTCTTGGGATCGTAGCCAAGCAATTCTTTGGCGCGGTCAACACTGGCTAACAGGCGTGATTTAGTGTCCCATTTGCGACGCTCTGTGATGAGTAGGCCTGCTTTGTTGCCCGTCAACTCGTTCACGACATTGGCCATTTCAACAATTTCGATCTCGCGCGCTGAGGCGATGTTCATTTCGGCACCAATCGCGGCGTCGGCAATGCCGGCTCGTAGGAGCGCATCGACAATGTCATCTACATACGTAAAGTCGCGGGTCATTTTGCCATCCCCTGTAATCGGCAAGGGTTGGCCTTTCATCGCCCAGTAAATGAAATTAGGGATGACGTTGCGGTATTGCCCAGGGACTTCACCGGGGCCGTAGGAATTGAAGAAGCGAGTTTTGACTACCGGCAGACCGTAATGGTGCCAATAGAAATTGCAATACAGCTCGCCCGCCATTTTCGAAATTTGATATGGGGTGGTCAAGTGCATTGACATGAATTCTTCTTTCAGGGGCAATGGTGCTTGCGCACCATAAATTGCACAGCCAGACCCCGCATACACAAAGCGCTTAAGCCCGCTTTGAAGAACTGCGTATTCAAGCATTTTGATGGTGCCAAGCTGACTCACCAACAAATCTTTTTCAGGATAATCAACCGAGTTCTGATTGGCAAAAAAGGCGGCTAAATGAAAGATATAGTCAGGCTTTTCGTGAAAAACGCGCTTTAAATCGATGTCATTGGTAATACTGCCTTTGACAAACAGTACATTGGGCAAATTAGGGATGTTCCACTCATATGAAGCGGACAGGTCATCCAGGATGATGACCTTTGCAGCACCTGCTAGTGCTAAGGCACGTGAGAGGTTGCTGCCGATCGCACCCGCACCGCCTGTAATCAGGATGGTTTTATCTTTATAAGATTGAGAAACAGTCACGGTAAAAGCCCCATGCGCTAAAAATATCCAAGAAGGTAGATTGTAACGGCGTTGTGTTGGTGAAGGCTGATCAAAAGCTTTCGGCTTAGCTCAAAATGCTTGGATTATTAAGGAATACGATAAAATCCATCTATATTTTCAATTGCGAGAAATTTCTTGAAGTCTGCAGCGCAACAACTTCCCTCTGAGCGGCGTTTTGGACTGCTTTTTACTGCAGTTTTTGCCTTACTCGGTGCGTATGGTTGGTGGTTTAAAGCGTTTGAGTCCTTTCTGGCACTCGGCTTGGTTGGGGTTGGGTTGCTGTTTGGCTTAATTTCAATCTTTTCACCCAAAATACTCGCACCCCTAAATAAGGCTTGGTTTTATTTGGGACAGTTTTTAGGGAAGATCGTAAGCCCCATCGTATTAGGCATCATTTTCTTTGGAATTTTGACGCCTGTTGGACTGATCACACGTCTTTTTGGTCGAGATGAGCTTCGTTTGAGGCGTTCCAAAAAAGATACATACTGGGTTGATCGTTCCCCTCCCGGACCACAAGCCGAATCTTTCAAAAATCAATTTTGAGTCAATAATGGGTACTTTCATTAAAGAAATGTGGGCTTTTTTGCGATCACGCAAAAAACTATGGCTCGCACCGATTATCGCCCTCATGATCATCCTTGGCGCGTTGCTGATTTTTGCTCAAGGTTCGGTGATAGCTCCTTTCATTTATACGCTGTTCTAATAAATGAAAATCATTGGTCTTTCTGCCTATTACCACGACTCAGCAGCCTGTCTGGTGATCGATGGACAAGTTATTGCCGCTGCGCAAGAAGAGCGCTTTACACGTAAAAAACATGACGAAGGGTTTCCTAGATATTCAATTGAATATTGTTTATCTGAGGCGAGTCTGCAGGTCGCTGACATTGACTACTTTGTTTTTTACGACAAGCCCTTTTTGAAATTTGAGCGATTGCTTGAAACCTATCTTGCTTTTGCACCGCGAGGTTTCAAGAGTTTTGTCACGTCCTTGCCCGTGTGGCTGAAAGATAAGTTGTTTCAAAAGTCAGTCATCAGCGATGCATTGAAAGATAATTTTGGTGATTCGGTAGATTGGTCGCAAAGACTTTTGTTTTCTGAGCATCACTTAAGTCACGCGGCGTCAGCATTCTTTCCGTCACCCTTTGAGGATGCTGCTGTTTTGACGATGGATGGCGTTGGCGAGTGGGCTACCACATCACTCGCAATTGGGCATGGAAATGAACTATCGGTTCATAAAGAAATTCTTTTTCCGCATTCGTTAGGCTTGCTGTATTCGGCAATGACGTATTACACCGGGTTTAAAGTGAACTCTGGTGAGTACAAGGTCATGGGACTCGCCCCCTATGGAGAGCCAAAGTACGCCAAGCTGATTAAAGATCATTTGATTGATATCAAAGAGGACGGCTCGTTTCATCTGGATATGCAGTATTTCAATTACTGCACTGACTTGACGATGACGAACGAACGGTTTGATGCCTTGTTCGGCGGCCCCCCCCGTACCTCGGAAAGTATTTTGACTCAGCGCGAGATGGATCTCGCAGCGTCGATTCAAGCCGTCACTGAAGAAGTCGTGATCAAGCTGGCTATGGGGCTTAAGAACTCGACGGGGCAAAAAAACTTATGTCTGGCGGGTGGCGTTGCACTGAATTGTGTCGCAAACGGAAAATTACTGCGTGAAAACTTGTTTGAAAATATCTGGATCCAACCGGCCTCCGGTGATGCGGGTGGTGCGGTAGGCGCCGCCTTGGCTGCCTGTCACATGATGCTGAATGAGCCAAGGATTGTTTCGAAATCAGATGGAATGAAAGGTTCCTATCTTGGTCCTCAATATGAGCAAGCTGATATTGAGAAACGGTTGATCGCAGCCGGAGCGGTTTTTAAAACAGTGACAGATGATGAGTTGATTGATTTGACGGCCGAAGCGTTGACCCAAGGCAAGGCGGTCGGCTGGCATCAAGGACGGATGGAGTTTGGTCCCCGCTCTTTGGGGGGGCGATCAATTATTGCGGATCCGCGATCAGAAACGGTTCAAAAACAATTGAACTTGAAGGTCAAATACAGAGAGTCTTTCAGGCCTTTTGCCCCAAGTGTGTTGCGTGAAGATGTATCGGAGTGGTTCGATATTGAAAGTGATAGTCCCTATATGTTGCTTGTGGCTGACGTTGCGAAGTCTAAGCAACGCTCAATGACACCAGAGCAGGAGAAACTGTTCGGCATTGATAAGTTGAATGTCCCGAGATCAGAGATCCCTGCAGTGACGCACGTTGATTACTCGGCACGAATTCAAACAGTGCATAAAGAGACGAACCCAAAGTACCACCAGTTGATATCAAAATTCAAAGAATTGACGGGATGTCCGGTGTTGGTCAATACCTCTTTTAATGTGCGAGGCGAACCGATCGTTTGCACACCTGAGGATGCCTTTAACTGTTTGATGGGAACAGGAATTGAATTCTTGGTAGTGGGTAATTCAATTATGCGTAAAGAAGATCAGGATGAGCGGTTAATCAAGGATTATAAAAATGCATATGAACTTGATTAAGTCGGTGCTTGATTAAGTCTGAGCTTGATTTAAGCGAATAGATTCCAGGACGCTTGTTATAGAACTTAACCGTTTGAGAAAATAAGAATAAAGATCAAGGCGAAATATTCATTTCGTTGAGTATGGCGATGACAAATAAAAATTCATCTTTGCTGCTGTTAATCATTCCAGTGATCTTTATTGGTGTTGCAGTCGTGTTCGCAACACGGATGTATCCAATTTATGCCAATACGCCATTTTATGGTCAGGATCCAGCGTATCAATATCTGTTCGCAGGGCTCGACATTTTGCTGGGCAATGTTCCAGCACATAACGATCATCCAGGAACACCTCTTCAATCACTCATTGCTTTAATCATTGCAATTGCTTGGTATCTGCGCAATTTTTTTGGAGCTGCTCCACAAGAAATTTTTGTTAGTGTAATTGCTGCGCCAGAATTTTATTTGTTGAATGTATCAGCCGTTGTCGTCATTTTAAATTCTCTTGCAATTTATTTTCTTGGTAAGCAAATTTTTAAAGTGACACAAAAATATACTGCAGCAGCAGTGTGTCAAATGGCACCGCTCATTTTTGTTCTGGTTTCTCCGAATATTCTTTATCCAACACCCGAAAGTTTGCTTTGGTGCGTTTCTCTTGGCTTGATAGCTGTATTGGCTCCCGCTCTTCTGGGCGATACCTTGGAGACAAATATTGTTAATCGAAAAATGGCCATCATCGCCGGTTTTTTTTGTGGAATTGGTCTGGCTATAAAGGTCACATTTCTGCCGCTGCTTGGACTGCTGCTCATTCTCAGATCGTGGCACTTGATCGCTTTGTCCAGCTTAGCATTAGTGGTTTCGTGGTTTGTCGGCGTGTTACCCATATATAGTCGCTTGGGAAAGATGTTTGTGTGGCTGCACAAGGTCATTGGTCACACCGGAATGCATGGTGAGGGTCAGATAGGCATTTTTAACATGAAGCAGTTCGCAGGGAATTTCGCCTATGTTCGCAGTATGTTTCCCTTGCTTGATATAGCGATTTGGTTATTAGTTTTAACTAGTCTATTTGGCTTTATGAAATTCGTTTTGACAAATAGACGATCGGCTGATCAGATAGAAACGAACGATCTATTGGAAGTTAAAAAGACCAATAAATATGCTTGGGCGACTGCCTTTGTTATATCTATAGTCATTGTTTCGCAAGCGATTATGGTTGCTAAGCATCCAGGTCCGACATATATGATTCCAGCATTGCCACTCACAGCGATCGCTGTAGTTTGGTTTTTGCATACACAAAAGTTCTTTCCACTATCGACACTTGTGCAGAAAGCACTAGGCGTCTTAGTGTTTGCATTTTTTACATATCAATCATTGTCGTCATCAGTCAACGCTTACAAAATGATTGCAGCAAATCATTCGCGTGGTGCTCAAGCCAATCAGCAGGTGTTGGAGGCGATGAAACAATTTAAAAACCCAGTTCTGATTGGAACTTTTAATTGCACTTTACCTGAATGCGCGCTTTGGTTTGGTCAGCTAATGACCCCAGAGGTTGGATTAAAAATGGATCAAGTCACGACGCATTTTTATCACTTTGATATTTTTGCAAAGAATTTGCATGTGCCAGGTAAAGGAGGCCTCAGTCAGGCGGAAACGGCGCAAGTCATTAATAGTCTGGTTGAAACATCGCGCCCAGTCCTGTTGATCAGCCCACCTTATGAGCAGCTGGCAAATTTCGAGGTAGAAAAAATAGTCAGTACGCCGGTGCAAGATTTATATCGGGTGATTAGCTTTAAAGCAGCTCAATAAATTTATAGTTGCATGCAGCATTGCTCCTTGCAGGACGTTATCCGCGACAGACCTCCTATGTGGAGCGAAGATATTGGGCAAGTAGACTCGCGCCTTGCATATTACCTGTTGCGGCGACAGGGTCGTAGCGGCCTATTTCAAGTAGCTTGCGCATCTCACCTGCAAAATCACCACGATGCAAAGCTTCGGTTGATATCTCTGCGCAATGAGCAACAGAATGAAGCCAGTCTGTCAGTGCTTGTGCTTCAGGCCAATCGCGACGTTCAACATACAAAACAGGGACACCATCGGCAGCCGCTTCGACAAACATGCCATACCCGGGCTTGGTAAGGATTAAGTCTGCAGAGGCAACCAAATCTGAGTAACTCAGACCGGTTTGGATTTCTGAAATGACCTGCGGATGCTTAGACGTTTGTGCAATATTGTCAGCCACGATGTAGTGAATCGGCTTGCCAAGCATATGAGTCGGCCATTCAACGAGCTCGAGGTCGAAGGTCATGCCACCCATGCCGACTAAAACAAACCAGGCATCTTCAGAGACCTGTGTGTTTAAGGCTAGTGCTTCTCTATGCCTGACGCCTGGGGTGCAGACGGGACCGATTGCAAGCGTATTGGTGAGAGTCGGCATTGGCATACTGGGAGCGGGCAACAAGAAATAATCAGTCTGCTGATAAATCCCACGGATCTCACGTACGATCTCTGCTCCTACAAGCGCAAGTTTTGGCGAGATCGTCTGTTGTGCAGCAGTATTTACATACGCATTAGAAGCTCCCAGCAAAAGCGCGTGCTCAAGGATATCTGCCCAGTTCAAAGAGCACAGCGCAACAGAAGGAATGCCTGCTTTTTTGGCAGCTGCGAGCGTTAAATAAGGAATGTCTGCCAAGACAAGATCAACTTTTTGTTCAATCAGTTCCTTGGATAGCTGTTCAATCCTCTCGGGTAAGGACGCATGAAACGTTTGATAGGCATGCACGCTAGCGCTAAGATCGACCGTCAGCGCATTTCGCATCACCATGCCAAAGTCATCGGCGACGGGTTGTAAAACGTCAGGATTAAAGATGCGTCTTTTAATTTGGTCAGCAGGAAAGGCGGCGCGAATGGTAAGACGTAAATTCGGGATCAACGCGCGTAATTGGTTGATGACGGGCGCTGCCTGCGATAAATGACCAAAGCCATGAGATGACAGGGCAACTAAAAGATGGGGAGGGCGAGGTGATGGCAAGGTTATGACGCCTAACCGTACTGCTTACCCAGCCATTGACGATATTCCCCGCTAGTGACACCTAACACCCATTCGGGATTGTCCAGATACCACTCCACCGTTTTTTTAATGCCGGTTGTAAACGTCTCTTGCGGCTTCCAGCCTAGTTCGCTTTCGATTTTGCGTGCATCGATCGCGTAGCGGCGATCATGACCAAGGCGATCTTTAACATAGGTAATCTGCTCAGTATATTTTTTACCATCCGCGCGAGGACGTAACGCATCCAGGTGGCTGCAGATCGTTTTGACGACATCGATATTGGCCATCTCGTTCCAGCCGCCAATGTTGTAGGTCTCACCAACGCGCCCGGCTTCAAGTACTCGTTCGATCGCGCGGCAGTGATCTTGTACAAATAACCAGTCGCGAATTTGTTGACCATCGCCATAAATCGGCAGGGGCTTGTCGTTCAGTGCATTCAAAATTACGAGAGGAATCAACTTTTCGGGGAAGTGATAGGGTCCATAGTTGTTACTGCAGTTGGTCGTCAGAACCGGCAACCCATAGGTGTGATGCCAGGCGCGAACCAGATGATCTGAAGAGGCCTTGCTGGCGGCATAGGGGCTATTCGGCTCGAAAGGGTTCGTCTCGGCAAAGGGAGGATCTTGAGGCCCTAGTGTGCCGTAGACTTCATCGGTCGACACATGTAGAAAGCGAAAGCTAGCTTGGTTCAGGTCCTTGCTGCTGCCTGCGGCGGGCAGAGTAGACCAATAGGCGAGGACACATTCAAGCAAATTGAAGGTGCCGATCACATTGGTCTGGATAAACTCACCAGGCCCTAGAATTGAACGGTCAACGTGGGACTCCGCAGCAAAATTGAGCACGGCGCGAGGCTTGTATGTCGAGAGCAAGTCAGAGACGAGTGTTTGATCGCCGATATCGCCCTGCACAAAGATATGACGCTTGTCCTGCGCCAGAGAGGACAGGTTGTCGAGATTGCCGGCATAGGTCAGCTTGTCCAGGTTAACGACGGGCTCGTCATGGCTTGAAAGCCACGTATGGACAAAATTACTGCCAATAAAGCCTGCGCAGCCGGTGACAAGAATCATGGAGTCCTCAGGTTAGGTGTGTGAGCAAATTGTAGAGGATAAGTAAAATCGTTAATATCCTGAGGATATGTAATCAAATCAAAGAATTAAATACTTTATAAAGCAGGATTGATGACTGCAGATTTAAAAGAGCACTTTTTTTTAAAAAGGGGCTTCTCGCTTTTACTCGCTGTCCTATTTGCCCTCGTTATATTTAATTGGGCAGTTCCAACGCATTTTGATGCCGACACAGTATTGCTGTCAGTCATGTCTATGCAGAAGGTGACGCTGTTTTATTGGGGTCAGGATAGATATGCAAATTTTCTGCCTTTTCTGTATTCGTGGATTCCATCCCCTAGGGCCAATCTTTTAGCGATTTACTTTACCTCAGGGCTTACATTTTTCCTGTTACTGGAATTGATTAGTAACCTTTTAGCGAAACTAAACGGTAAAAAAATTGCCAGCTTTAGATTGGTTTGCTTTTTAGTTTTGTCCTTAGTGAGTTTGTTAGTTTTAAATAAAAAAGGAATTTATACCTTTGCCTATGCTGCACAGCCATACAGCATGTCATTTTTGTTCATGGGATGGTCTTGGCTATTGATTTGTCACAACAGATTGAATGGTCTCAAAACGATCGTTATTTTTCTGTTGATGTTGATTGCAGTTGGAATCAATCCAAGCATCATTCTCATCGCTTGGGCAACATTAGTCATTTGTCTTTTTTACTTTAGAAATTGGAAGGTTTTTATCCTTCCAATAATGGCAACAGGACTATTTTTTTTCTGGCAGTATTTAAGTAGCGGCGTCAATGCACCGCATGAGGACTACTCCAAATTTAGTCAGACTGCGGTCTTTTTTGAGAACTTAAAGTCAACGTTAAATAATTTTTCTCAAGAAACAGAGCGTTTATCTCTTACTTTTGCTTTGCTGGGATTATCGATCGCTTTATTTATTGTTCTGATTAAAAAGCATGTTATTCCGAAGCAGGTGCAATTCTTAATTGTTCTGCTCTCATTGTTTGCCTTGTTTTGGTGGTGTCTTTTTTCTATGAGTGATTGGGCAACAAAAAATAATTTTCATTTTCGTTATTTCTTTCCATCTCTCCTAATCCTCCTTGTTTTAATTTCTATGAGTATTTCTTATGCATTGCTAAGCATGCCAATGCAATGGCATATGCCATTTGCTGTGATGTTGTTAGTTTTTCTTGGCGTCACGGCGGTGAGGCCGATTATGCCAATGAAGTATTGGCATAGCTCAGGCGGTTTTGATGGGGTTGGCCAGTATATGGACTTGAAGCAGGCCAGAATTTTGGCGGGAGGGTACTGGCAAGTTTGGCCTGCGTTGTTCAGGATACAAAGCGTTACTCATCACAAGCATACTGACGGAGATCCGAGGCTTTACGGCGCGGCATATCGTGGATACGTTAATAGAGCGGAAATGGATAGTTTGATTATCCGTGAGATGAAGCAGGGTAAAGTTTCAACGGCTGTTTGTATTGGGGCGGAGCCAGAGCAGTGTGTTAATGAACTTGTTGCGAATACAAGTTTTAAGTGGACTTATGTGGAACAAGGCAATTGCGGCATTACCAAGTGCCATTTACTTCAAGTCCAACATTAAAAGTTGAAGATATGACGTTAGAGGGCAATAAAACATTACAGAAACTTTGCGATGGTGAATTAAAAGGCTTAAGCAATTTAAAGTTGTCCTGCAACCTAAAACACTTCCCCCTCGAAATTTTCGACCTGGCCGACACCCTAGAAATCCTGGATCTCTCAGGCAACGCCTTATCCTCCCTGCCAGATCGTCTGCCAGAGCTGCACAAATTAAAAATCCTCTTCTGCTCTGACAACCACTTTACCGAGCTGCCTCGCGTACTGGGTCAATGCAAAGCCTTGAGCATGATCGGGTTTAGAAACAACGACATCCGCCATGTTTCGCCTGAGGCTTTACCCCCCTTGCTACGCTGGTTGATCCTGACTGGCAACCAGCTGACTGAATTGCCCCCTGAGCTTGGCCACCGTTCGCATCTGCAAAAGCTAATGGTAGCGGGTAATCACCTGCAGACGCTGCCTGAAGAGCTGGGCAACTGTAAAAATTTGGAGCTGATCCGAATCGCGGCAAACAGGTTTGATGCCTTGCCTGAGGTCTTGTTTAAATTACCGCGCTTGGCTTGGCTGAGTTATTCAGGCAATCCCTTTTGCTCAAGCGATGAGCAAACCGCCTTGCAAGATACGCCAGTCAAACCCATTCCTTGGTCTTCTTTGGCGTTGCAACAAAAGATTGGTGAAGGCGCCTCGGGTGTGATTTACCAAGCGTCTTGGCAAGCTGATCACTCGATCCCGGTCGCAGTCAAGGTATTCAAAGGTGAGCTCACGAGCGATGGCCTGCCGATGAGCGAAATGGCG
Source organism: Bordetella parapertussis (assembly GCA_945862495.1). Classification (GTDB taxonomy): domain Bacteria; phylum Pseudomonadota; class Gammaproteobacteria; order Burkholderiales; family Burkholderiaceae_B; genus Zwartia; species Zwartia parapertussis_G. Next base: position 17,115 of record CAMAYM010000008.1, read on the forward strand.
GCGAGCATGCGGGCCGGCAGCCATTCAAACTTGATCACCGTGCTCGGCAAGATAGAAGGACATCCCGAAAACGCGAATGGTCTGGTGATGTCTTTGGTTGATGCAAGCTATCGCAATTTGGCCGGCCCACCAAGTTTTGCCTCTTGTACGCGCGATGTGTACGCGGACGATATGCGCTTGAGTCTTTCTGAGGTACTAAGCATCGCCTCCGGTATCGCCGGCGTCGCTCAGCAAGTGCATGCAAAGGGCATCATGCACGGAGATTTGTACGCGCACAACATTCTGTTGGGACAAAATGGACATGCCTTGCTCGGTGATTTTGGTGCGGCGTGTTTTAAGCCTACCGATGCTGCACACATGCTGGCTCTCGAAAAGATCGAAGTGCGGGCCTTTGGTTATTTGCTTGAAGAGTTGCTTGAGCGCTGCGAAGGTGAGGCAACGACCTTGACGGCCGTGACGACCTTTGCGACCCTGACCCACTTAACCGCGTTGCGTGACGCTTGCCTGAACACAGACTCAACCCAACGACCTGTTTTTACAGAGGTCATGGCAAGAATCCAGTCAGCATAGGAAACGGGCTGTGAAGCGGACTGCAGCTTAAACCATGTCAAAGACATGTTCATTAAAACGGCTGGATTATTTTCTTGTAAGATGTCCAACATCTAACAATCGCAATCAAAACTACACCTAAGTTTGCACGCAAGACCGCATCGGAGACCTCAATGCCAAAGCTACCCCTCAGCCGTTTTACCGTGCTCGACCTCACGCGCGTGCGCTCAGGCCCCGCGGCGGTCCGTCAGCTGGGAGACTGGGGTGCGAACGTCATAAAAATCGAAGAGCCGGGCGATATGCCGGACGACAAGCCGGGTGGCTCAGCGCAGTTTGCGGACTACCAAAACACCCACCGCAACAAGCGCAGCATCACCATTAACCTAAAGCACCCCAAGGGCAAGGCTTTGTTCATGGAGATGGTCAAGCAGGCGGATGTGGTGATTGAAAACTATCGCCCCAACGTGAAATTCAAGCTCGGGATCGACTACGAGTCACTGCGCAAGGTCAATCCACGCATCATTCTCGCCAGCGTCTCCGGCTTTGGCCAAGATGGCCCTTACAAGGATCGTCCCGGCCTGGATCAGATCGCCCAGGGTATTGGCGGCATTATGTCGGTCACGGGTGAGCCGGGTCGTGGACCCATGCGTGCCGGTATCCCGGTGGCGGATCTGACTTCTGGTTTGTTTTGCGCGATTGGGACCTTGGTCGCGCTGCTAGAGCGCGAGGAGTCGGGCGAGGGCCAGTGGGTGCAGTCTTCGCTCTTGCAGGCGCAGGTCTGGATGATGGATTTTCAGATCATGCGTTGGCTGATGAACAAGGAAATCCCTGGTCAGAGCGGCAACGACCACCCGACCAGCTCACCGACAGGGGTGTATACGACTTCGGATGGCTATATCAATATCGCAGCGATGGGCACAGAAATGTACGTGCGTTTGGCCAATGTGTTGGGCTTGCCAGAGCTGATCGACGATCCTCGGTTTAAGACCCTCCAGCTGCGCGCCAAGAATCGCCCTGAGCTCAATGCCGCCATCAATGCGCGGACGAAACAGGAAAACACGGAATTTTGGATTGATTTGCTGAACAAGGAAGGCGTGCCTTGTGGTCCGATCAAGAACGTTCAGCAAACCATGGAAGATCCGCAGGTTGTGCACCTGGGTATGGCTAAAAAGCTCCAGCATCCCAAGCTTGGCGAAATCAGTGTGGTGGGTCAGCCCGTCATCATGAGCCGCTCCAAGCGGGATGTATTTGTCGCAGCCCCAGATCGTGGCGAGCACAACAAAGAAGTATTCGCGGAATTTGGTATCAGCGCGGCTCACATTGAAGAGCTCGCCCGTGAAGGTGCTATTTAAGTTGGATAAGCCAGGTATCACGACAACGGTATATACGTCCAGACGAGAAGCCACGTCGGGGCGTCGTGGCTCGGCAGGTAAAGCTTCGGGCATGGGCGCGGGCGGCAGTGCTTTTGGCACGGTCAGCGCCTTTGGTCAGGTCAAATCTGCCTCCACGGTCTCGGCGTTTGACAGTCTCGGTCGCCCGGAAAATCTCCCGGACGAAATTGCCCAGCAATTGCGTGCACGTATCCTGAATGAAAGCCTCGCACCCGGTCAGCGTCTACCGACCGAGCAGGAGCTCGGTGCGCAGTTTGGTGTCAGCCGCAATGTGGTGCGCGAAGCCATCGCGCGGCTCAAGCTCACGGGTTTGGTCGAGACGCGTCATGGGGTGGGTACGTTTGTCTGTGCGGATATCGCCTTGCGTCCTTTTGAGGTGTCGCATGATGATTTGCTGGACTTGTCGCAGCTCATTCACGTGCATCAGCTGCGGATCGAGATCGAGTCTGGGGCGGCCGCCTTGGCGGCGACGCATCGCACCGCGGCGCAACTCGAATCACTCCGCCAGTCGCTCAAGCGTCTGGAGCAACATGCTGAGGATTGGGAGGCGGCAGCGCACACGTCGGTGGATTTTCATCTAGCGGTTGCACATTGCGCCAACAACCCTTACTTTGTGCGCATCATGGGTCATTTGAGTCACGTGATCCATCATGCTGTGCGCACGTTTAGATTTAGAACGATTGGCACGACCCGCGTGGAAGAAATTGAGAACGAGCACGAGAACATCGTCGAGGCAATCGCTCGGCGTGACTCCGCAGGTGCTCGCCTCGCCATGAGGACACATTTAGAAACCGCTATGGCACGTTATCGAACATTACTTGGAGACCTTTAAAAATGACGACCACCAGATTGTTGCAGGGCGAAATCACAGACAGCTTGATCATTGAAAAAAGAGGCGCTGTGGGTTGGATTACGTTTAATGATCCAGCAAAACACAATGCGATGTCTTACGACATGTGGGCGGCCTTGCCCGGCATTATCAAGATGTTTGAAAACGATGACGAGATCCGCGCGGTCGTGTTGACCGGCGCAGGCGGCAAGTCGTTTGTCAGCGGTGCCAATATCTCCCAGTTTGAAAAACTGCGCACCGCAGCAGATGCGGTCGCTGAGTACGAGCGCGTGGGCGAAGAAGCCCAAGGCTCAATCTACAACTGCTCCAAGCCTGTGATCGGTCGTATTGACGGCTATTGCATTGGTGGCGGCTTGAACTTGTCCTTGTGTTGCGATATCCGGATTGCTTCAGATGCCAGCTCGTTTGCGATCCCCGCAGGACGTCTGGGCCTGGGCTATCGCCTGACTGCGATTCGTAACTTGGTCAGCACCGTCGGTGCACCACAGGCACTAGACATTATGCTGTCGGCACAGCGTTTTACCGCTCAAGAAGCCAAAGCGAAAGGCCTGATTCAGCACCTGGTGCCAGTGGCTGAGTTGGACAAGGCTGTGGATGACTATTTGGCCAAGGTTGTGGCAAACGCTCCGATCACATTGCGCGCCGGTAAAAAAGCGATCCGCGAGTTTCAGAAAGTGCCTCCACACGTTGACGTCGAAGGCATCAAGCAGATGGTCTTGGCATGTTTCGCCAGCGACGACTATCAGGAAGGCAAGCGTGCGTTCGCTGAAAAGCGTGCACCGGTTTTCCGTAATAAGTAATGCTGGGATACTCAGCGCCTCTGGGTGTTGAGTCTAGGCAAGAAGGCGCCTGCTTGCTACAGGCGCTTTCTTTTTGAGTACTTGTATCGGCGTTTTACTCAACGCGTTGAAAGATAGGCGGTTTTAAGTCCAATGGTTTTAGATCTGTGGCACCAGCTGTTCCCTTCGATCCCTGTTTTTATTTTGATGTGCGCGACGGTGTTGTTGGCCGGGACCATCCGTTCTTTTACAGGCTTTGGCGGCGGGCTGGTGCTCGCGCCCTTTTTCAGTTTCTTTATGTCACCCGCCGATCTGGTTGTGGTGGTGTTGTTACTCAATTTTGTAACGTCGGTGCAGTCGCTCCCTGAGACATGGAAGACCACGCCTTGGCCGGTGGTCTGGTCCTTGATCGTGCCCTCCTTGGTCGGCGTGCCGCTTGGAGTCTGGTTGATCGAGGTGCTTGATCCAATGATGATTCGTCGTGTGATTGGTTGTACGGTCGCGATTTTGGCTGCGATCATGCTGGTCGGCTGGACCTATAACGGCCCACGTGGTCGCCTGCAAGCTTGGTTTGTGGGCGTGACCTCGGGTGCCTTGACAGCATTGGCAGGTGTCGGCGGTCCACCTTTGGTGGTGTATCTGCTGAGTGATAAGTCCCTGAGCCCTCAGGTCGTGCGTGCATTTTTTATGATGTTTTTTGCGATCGCCCAAATCGCAACGCTCACGTTCTTTGTCTTTAAAGACTTGGTCAACTTTTCTCAGATTGTGTATACGGTTTCGTTTATCCCGGTTTACATCGTCTCGACGTTGCTGGGGACGTATTTGTTTCACAAGGCTTTAAAGGGCAGCGCGCATTTAATTAGGCGGTTGTCGTTGTGGTTTTTGTTAGTGGTGGGAGTGGCGACGTTGGCGGTTTGATGGGCGCCCACACAGTATGTAAACCAACGGACCAAAATAATTTTCGATGATGGAGTCTCGTTGGCATGATTAAAAGGCCAAAAGAGAATTTAAGGTATGATTTCTCTGATTGTCATAATGGCGATTATTCTTTAAATGATTAAATTGCTACAAGAATTAGATATAGCCAATCCACAGTCGTAAAAATATGCGAAAAAAATATAGATTTAATGGATTAATACCGATCATATTCTCGCTTTTGATTGCGGGTTGTGCGCCGCAGGCATTGATCCCAGCAAGAAAAGCTGAAACTGAAAAAATCACGCTAGGCAACGTCCAGCGTTTCGTCAAAGTGGGCGCAACGAGCACCGATGTCATTGCAGCGCTTGGAAGCCCAAACATTGTCACCAGCACTCAAGATGGTGGCGAAACATGGGTTTATGACAAGATTGCATTCGAACGTGAGTATGCGGGCGGAATAAATAGCATTACGACAATGACTACTAGCCGGAACATGATCGTTGTGATCAGGTTTAGCAAAACCGGTGTCATAGAAAAAGTCGACTATAGACAAATGACGTACTGATATAAGGAGTGATGTATGCAGTGGTTAAAAACGAGCACCATTCTATGCACACTCTTATTACTTCAAGCTTGCTCAACCACGCCAAGGATTTTGAATTATGGCGATATGTTGAAAACCGTCGGAGGCTCTGAAATTCAAGCCCGAGATGCGGCATTTAATCAGTGTAAAAAATTTAATCCTTTCTTTTTCGAAATTGAAATCGTCAATGAGCATTTCAATGTCGAAGGAAAAGTGCGTGACTTTAAATGTAAATTTTGGGAGCAGAACAGCGAGTTAGAAAGGCCCAGCAGTTTACAGCAGCGCGTTTTACAAACGCGAAAATTTAATAAAAATCCAACCGAACTACAAAATGCCATGAATGCTTGGATCAGGCACAGCGGGGGGAGTGGCGCTGTATTTAAAGATGCGCCTGTTTTTGAGGCTGACGGTAAGATTACTCAACCAAAAACTGGAAAATTGCATGCTAGCTTTGGAGATAAATTCTTACCAATACTTCGCATTTCCGGAGCATTTCGTGTTGTAGATGAAAATACAGTTATTGTAAGAATTACTACATTTGCAAACAGTACAGAGGTATTTAGTCCGAAACTATATCAATTAATTTTCAATCAAATTGCAGAAGAGTTATTTACTCAGGCAATTAAGCTAGATCCTGCTGAAGTTAAGTAGTGTGCAATTAAAAAATTACAAAAATTAAAAAAATTACAAATAAAGAGGTTCATATGGCATTTTGTACAACGTGTGGAATAAAAAATCACGAAGAGTCTAAGTTTTGCGCTGATTGCGGAAGCCTCATAAATAAAATATCAGACAGCAAGGCGTCTGACTCCCTCAAGATGCCAGCGCCTGAAATAGCAAGTGCTGAAACTAAGAAATTAAGTATCAGCCCAAATAACATGCCTGCTAGCATTACGGATCCGGTAGACAATCAAAAAAATATTACCCAATGGGCAAATGCTTATTTAATTTTGTTGGTAATTAACAGTTTAGCTTGGCTCTTAATCGGTAGCGATAGCCCTTTTAATAAACCAATGTACGACCAGACGGAAACAATAGTCACCATTGTTTTTTTTATAGTATTTTTTTCGCTTTCGTATTTCTGCGTAAAAATCCAATCTCCTGAGAAACCAAAGGTTGGTTGGTTATATTTTCTTTTGGCTCTAAATATTTTTCTTTATATAGTGGTGTTGATAGAGCCTTTAGAGATAGAAAAGCCGACAAGATTAGATTATTACGTTACTTATTTAGGAACTTTATTTGAAATATATTTTTTGGTTAAGTTGACATATTTACTGCGAGGGTTGCGTCAACAAACTAAATAAAATTTTTTGTTTCTAATGGGTATTAGGTATCAGCGATGGATGCACTGTTGCTGCATAATCCACATATGAAACATAAAGTCCTCTTAATTGGTGGTAACGGTCAGGTTGGCCATGAGTTAAAACGCTCACTCCAATCATTTGGTGAGGTTGTTGTTTGCACGCGTGCGGACTTAGATTTGAGCATGGCGGGTGATGCCGGCTTGTGTCCGATCGCAAAACTCGTCGAGCATGTGCGACCTGATATTGTCATCAACGGAACGGCTTACACCGCTGTCGATCGTGCTGAGTCCGAGACTGAGCTCGCGCACACAATTAATGCCGTCGCGCCTGGCTTACTTGCCGAAGCGGCTCACGCAGTGGGCGCTTGCATGGTGCACTATTCCACGGACTATGTGTACGCTGGGAAAAAACAGTCGCCCTATATTGAGACAGACGAGACGCAGCCATTGTCTGCGTATGGCCGTAGCAAGCTCGCGGGCGAACGTGCCGTTGCTGAGGCCTGTCCTCGGCATTTGATCTTCCGAACAAGCTGGGTTGTGGGCGCGCATGGCGGAAACTTTTTAAAAACTATGCTTAAGCTCGCGCAAGAGCGCGACGCGTTGAGAATAGTGGCCGATCAGGTGGGGGCGCCGACCTCGGCGGCTTTAATTGCCGAGACGACGACGAAGATTTTGAATGTGATGGCAGGACTGCCTGCAGACGATCCGCGCTGGGGTGTCTATCACTTGACAGCGAGTGGGGTGACCAACTGGCATGCCTATGCGAGCTACGTGATTGCGCAGGCGCGCGCTGCAGGTTGGCCGATAAAGGTCGCGGATGACGCGATTGCGGCGATTCGCACCGAGGACTATCCGGTGGCTGCGACGCGACCGATGAATTCTTGTTTGGATACGAGTAAGGTACGTGCGACGTTTGGCGTGAGCCTGCCAGACTGGCGGGTAGGGGTGGATGGAGTGTTGATGGCACTTAAGCGAAGTGAGTAAGTTTAAGTTTTCGGTTTATGAAATTGACTTTTCTTAGAAAAATTGATATCTTTTAGATATCTAATAGTGTTGTATAAAAAGTTCGGAGAAACTCTATGAAAACAACAGCTTCTCAAATCGCTTTTAGGTACCGCACTCAAGACAGCGCAACGGGGGTTACTCGTGCGACAGCCAAACGTTTGGCTGAAACCCTGGGTGTGGACGAAACACAGGTAATTCACATGGCCCTTCACGAACTTGCAACTAAATTTTTACCTCAATACGAAGCTGACGAGGGAGCATTAACCAAAACTCAGCTGAACCAGATAAAAAAATCTGCGCCAAAACCCAAGGGCGGAAAAGTTCTTACCAGCTTGTTCGATTTGGAAAGTTTGTAATGCGTTGGTGGTCAGCGCCGACTGCAGGGGAGATTGTTTGGTGTCACTTCCCCGATGCCATTAACCATAAGCCAAAAGCAAGACCAAGTCTGATAATTACAACAAAAGAAGATGATCTTGGACAGATATACGTAACGGTTGCATATGGAACAAGCCAAAAGCTAAATAGACTTTTTAGTGGTGAGTTTCAAATTACCAAAGCTGAACATCCCGCGGCATATATAAGTGCTGGCCTGAGCTACGATACAAAATTTGATTTTCGAAATACCCTTGAATTGCCGTTTAACGATGTCTATTTTTCCGTGCCGGCAATGGCTCCATTTGGTCAAAACCCTCAGCTAGGCATTCTGCACCCAAGCATGACTAGGATTGCGGCAGCAGCTTTTTCTGCAGCAAGAAAAAACCTAACCATCTAATGGTGCTAAGCATATGAAAAATAGATATTCAGGTAGTAGTCATGATGAATGGCTTAAAGATGAGGGGTTGCTTGAAGATGCATCAGCTGAAGCAATGAGGCGCGTCTTTATTTGGAAAAAGGTTCGACCAGTTAAAAGCAATAGATCAATCAATACTCAATGGCTGAATGCACTCAGCCTAAAAGGCAGTCAGACTAGCCCACATGACCATTAAAATCCTCATCGTTCGCACCTCCTCGCTTGGCGACTTGATCCACATGTTGCCTGCGATCTCTGACATCGCGCGGCATGTGCCGGGTGCGCAGATCGATTGGTTGGTGGAGGACAGTTTTGCGCAGATTCCTGCCTGGCATCCTGCTGTCAACGAAGTGATTCGCGTAGCGCACCGTCGCTGGCGCAAAGCTTGGTGGTCAGCCGAGGTCCGTGCGGAACGCCGGACGTTAGAGCAAGATCTGCGTGCGCGTCGTTACGACATCGTGCTAGATATGCAAGCGCTGTTGAAATCTGTCTGGCTCACGCGTATGGCGTCTGGCACCAAGCACGGTCTTGGTTTTACCTCTGCGCGCGAGCCGCTCGCGTCATTTTTTTATGACGTCCGTCATCGTGTGAAATTTTGGCAACCAGCTGTGACGCGGCAACGAGAGTTGGCGGCCGCAACGTTTGGTTACACCTACGGGGGCGAACCTGACTTTGGTTTGCACGCGTTTGAGGATGAAGCACGGGTATTGCGTACACACGAGGATGCCTATGCCGTGATCATGCCCTCGGCCAGTCGTGACGACAAGCTCTGGCCTTTCGAGGATTGGCATGCAGTATTTGATCGTTTAACTGAGCAAGGCCTACAGCTCAAGATTTTGTCGGGCAATGACGCTGAGATGCGTCGGGCCCAAGAGCTAGTCGTGGGGCGCTCTAATGCGCTCGTCTTGCCGCGGATGGATTTGACCGAAGCGGCACGCTGTTTAACCGGATCTAGGCTGATGGTCGGTCTGGATAGTGGATTAACGCATCTCTCGGCTGCCTTAGGCCGCCCCACAATTGGCATCTACAAGGCGTCAACACCCGTGAGAACACCTCTGGTTGGTGCTGGCTTTACTGCAAGTTTGGGTGATCGGGGTAAATCTCCCACTCAAGAGTCAGTTTTAGGTGCATTGAACGACGCTCTGCGCTAGTATCTCGGCATGGCACAACAGGCGTACACCTTCCTTTTGAGATTGCTGTCCCCCCTGATCTGGGGGTGGATGGCTTGGCGTGCTCGGCGCGCAGGCGGTGATTGGCAGATTTTCTCGGCCGATCGGTTTGCTTCCTATGCACTCCCTTGGGATGGCGAGGCGCCGGTCTGGGTGCATGCGGTCAGCCTCGGTGAGACGCGCGCGGCGCACTCTTTGATTGTGTCATTATTGTCGCGCGGTGATCGCGTGCTGTTGACGCACACCACACCTACGGGACGTGCCGAGGGTACCAAGTTATTTGCAGCGGAGATCGCAACGGGTCAGTTACGTCAGCAATGGCTACCCTATGATTTTCCAGGTGCGACGCGCCGATTTTTCAAACACTATCGCCCTAGACTCGGTATTTTGATTGAGCGTGAAGTGTGGCCCAATCTATTGGATCAGGCGCAAGCCGCGGATGTACCAATGATCTTGGCGAGTGCACGGTTTTCTGAGCGTGCGCAGACGCATGTGCGGCGCATTGATCAGCTTTTCTTAAGCCTCATGCGCGATACCTATGCCAGTATCGATCTGGTGCTGGCGCAAACCGAAGACGATGCACGTAGATTGTTTGAGGTCGGTGCCTCAAACGTCCAGATCGTTGGCAATGTAAAGTTTGATGTGGTGTTGCCCGTCGTCGCCGTGGATGCGGGTCGTGCTTGGCGACAGCGTTTGACGCGTCCTGTGATTTCAATCGCGAGTACGCGTGAGGGTGAAGATGCGATGTTCGTTTCAGCGATCAAACACCAGCTGATCCATCCTGAGGTCATGCCTGAGGATTACTCCGCGCATGCTGTACATTTTGATCCGATATTGACGCCGATGCCTGTAGCAGAAACGGAGCCCACAACTTCAGTGCCTGTGACATCTTCTGCACCTGCACCATACCCGTTACCTGCGTCACCGCCGCCGCTATTTTTCTTGATCCCGCGTCACCCTCAGCGTTTCGATGAGGCCGCTGCATTACTAGAACAGTCGGGCGTAAGTTTTGTGCGTTGGTCGGATATTCGTCACAACACGCATGCGGATCGCGAGCTATCGGATGTGCGGGTGGTGTTGGGCGATACCTTGGGTGAGATGCCGTTCTTTTACGCAGCGAGTGATGTGGCGATTGTGGCGGGTAGTTTTGCACCACATGGCGGTCAAAATCTGATCGAAGCCTGCGCTATGGGGACGCCTGTAATCGTAGGGCCCTTTGCGCGTAATTTTGCAGATGCGGTGCAGGGCGCAGTTGCGGCGGGTGCGGCGATTCAGATTCAACGCTCGGAGCTCGTAGATCCTGCCTTGCGCGCGGTGGCGACAGCACTCAACTGGCTCAAAGAGCCTGAGGCGCTCAGCGAGCGGGGACGCTTAGGTCAGCAGTGGGTGAGCTTGCATACGGGCGCGACGGCCCGCATTGTTCAGCACATCAACGAGTTTGAAGTTGCACGGGACCAAGCTTTGCAGCGTCTGCATTAAGCGGCACGGGCAGTCGATTGGCGGCAGTACGACCGGCCTCTGTGCGAGGCGTGCCAAACCAGCCTTGGCCGAGACCAAAGACACCTAAATTAATCAACAGCAAAATAATAAAAAGTGCGCGCATGCAGGGGCTCCCTATGGGCGCACTGTAATAGGCGACGGCAATGGAGTCAAACGTGCGTGCTTTGCAATACACGCGCCAGACCATCTAGCACTGGGTGAGCGATAAATTTGATGTCGAGCGGGGACAGCATGCGGCGGACTTCTTTTTCAACTTCGGGCCAGCCGCCGCCGCTCACACACAGTATCGGTGCCACACCAAAGCGTTGGCGGGTGATTTCGCACTGCCGCCAGACGGCACCGGCTTGCGCCGCCACAACGCCCGTGGCAATGGCTTGCAAGGTGTGCGTGGGATAGTCCGAACCCACACCACTTGCCAGAGGCAAGTTAGCGGTGCCTTGGGCGAGCGACTGTCGCATCAATGCGGGGCCGGGCAGGATGAGGCCGCCTTCAAAACGTTTTTTCGGGCTAAGGGTGTCGATTGTCGTCGCGGTCCCAAAGGTCGCCAGCACCAGAGGTGCGTGCGCTTTAGGAAAATGACCAGAGACACCGAGCAGTGCCGCCCAGCGATCGGCACCGAGTTGCTCGGGCGTGTCGTATCCGTTTTGAACATCGAGTTGAGTGGCAGCAGGGGCATTCCAACTGAGCTGACAGCTGGCTGCTTTGAAGACCTCTACCAGCATCTCTGCCACCACGCTGCCTGCGACATTGACCCCCATGGCGGCACGCGGCTGCATCGGCAAGCTGGCCATCCATTTGCGCAAGCGCTCAGGAAGCTGTGCCAAAGGATTGAGGGCGATTGCATGGACAGCGGCCTCGCGCCCGAGGCTTGGGTGATACCAACCGAGTTTGAGCCGACTGTTGCCAACGTCTAGCAAAACGATCATGGTGTCCCTTTAGATGTGTGCGCTGGGCGAATCGAAACATCGCCCACCAGCACGGGTACTAAGCCTGTTTCCGTCATTATGCGTAGGCGACCGAGCGCATCAGTCCCTTGCGCGATGCCTTGATGGAGAATATTGCCCTGATCCATCAATTGCACGGAGTGTCCAGCCAGTGCGTCGACTATATCAAAAGAGTGTGTAAAAGCGGTGTAACCGTTTGCAGCGTAGTCGCGCAGGGCGTGTTGCCAAGCTTGGGCAACGTGCGCGACGAGGTGCGCGGGGTGAACAGAGCGGTTGCATGCCTGTTCAACTTGGCTCAGATCCGCAATCTCTCGGCCGAGTTGCGCGCTCAACGCAGTCGCACCATGCAAATTAAGTCCCATGCCCACGACCACCGTTGAGGAGGGGGCGGTTTCAATCAATAGCCCGGCAAGCTTGGCGCCATGCCACTGCAAATCGTTAGGCCATTTGAGTTTGAGGGGCGTTAGCAGGGGATCATTTGGCTGTGCGCCCATTAAGGCTCTCAACGCGTGACAAGTGGCAACGCCGAGTGCAGGCGCTATGCCTGGCAGCTGTGCCAAGGGAATTTCTGTCGCAAAGGCGCAGGAAAACATCAGTGTGGAGCCTGCCTCGTTGATCCAGGGGCGACCCGCACGGCCTTTGCCGGCGGTTTGCAGGTGTGCGCCCAAGAGCCAGGGGCGAGGGGGTGAGTCTGGCTGTGCTCTAGCGCGTTGCGCACGCAAGGACAGATCCGCATTGGTCGAGCCGGTGCTGGTGACCCAATCGATTGCGCCAAAGGCGGGCAGAGCCTTGGCGAGGACCCCAATAAAGTCTTCGGGACTCGGAAAGGCGGGGTTGGGTCGGTCGTGGGCGGATGGGCGCATCGCCTGATTTTACGGGGTGAATTATGATGGAAGGAATCAGTCTAAATAAAAGTCGCATTTTTTGACGGATTCCATGGCTTTATGGCGCTTACTCCACCACCCGCATCCCCTCAGGTTTCCGCAGCTGCAACCCGCACGTCGCGCAACTCTGCGGCCAGCCCCGAGACCAGCGCTGCAACGAGCGCTGCAAGCGTGACGATGGACGGTGGGCGTTGTCTGCTGTCAGGAGACTGGAATGTGCAGGCTTTTGCAGTCAAGGGCGAGGTCGCTCGACGTAGAAAATCCCTGTCAGCGGCGCAGGCTGCAACAGCCTGGGATCTCTCGGGAATCGGTTTGCTCGATGCCGTAGGCGCGCAGTTGCTTTGGACCCAGTGGAAACAAAAAATCCCCGAGGGTACCCAACTGACCCCAGGTCAGCAGGCGCTGTTTGATATTTTGGCGGAACACCCCTTAGAAAAAGCGCCTCCCGCGCGCCCACGTGATTGGTTGGCATGGGTGCTGGCCATCGGAACAGGTCTGTTTGTGATGGCGGAGCACGGTCGCAAGTTATTGCTGTTGCTCGGTGGTTTTATCTTGGATTTTGCCAAGCTGCTGCGCCACCCGCTGCGCGGACCGTGGCGTGAGATTTCTGCGCAGGTCTATCGTGTGGGCACACAGGCCTTGGGAATCACTGCACTGGTCGGTTTTTTGATTGGTGTCGTGTTGTCCTACCTGTCTGCACAGCAGCTTGCGGTGTTTGGTGCGGGTCAGTTCATCGTCAAGCTACTGGGCATCGCCACGGTGCGGGAGTTGGGCCCTGTGCTGGCTGCGATTTTGGTGGCGGGACGGTCTGGCTCCTCGATCACGGCGCAGATCGGCGTCATGCGTGTGACCCAGGAGCTCGATGCCATGGAGGTCATGGGGATTTCTCACGGTCAGCGCCTGATTTTGCCGCGTGTGATTGCGTTGGCGATTGCGATGCCGTTGCTGGTGTTGTGGACCGATGCGATCGCTTTGCTGGGTGGGATGTTGGCGGCAAAGTGGCAGCTCGGTTTGTCGATGCAATGGTTCTTTAGCGAGCTACCAGATGCGGTGGGCTTGACCAATTACAAGATCAGTTTGATCAAAGGGGTGACTTTTGGTGCCTGGATCGCGTTGATTGCCTGCCATTTTGGTTTGCGCATTGAGCCCAACACGGAGAGTTTGGGCCGCGGGACAACCGCCTCGGTGGTGACGGCGATTACGGGTGTGATTTTGATCGATGCCTTGTATGCCATCCTCTTTAATGAGATGGGGATTTGATGATGGACACGCCCGTGGTCGATCCTGACATTGCCAAGATTGAGGTGACGGACATCACAGTGCCACCCATCATTGAGGTGGACAATCTCACGACAGCGTTTGGGACACATGTCGTCCATCAGGATTTAAATTTAAACATTTACCCCAAGGAAATTCTTGCCTTGGTGGGCGGTTCGGGTTCGGGTAAGACAACGTTGTTGCGACAGATATTAGGTCTGGATCGCCCGAAAGCCGGTGTTGTAAAGGTGTTTGGTCGACCCGTGCATGACTATGTGGGCGCGGAACGCGTGGATCTGACGCATCGATGGGGGATGTTGTTTCAGGCGGGGGCGCTATTTTCTGCCTTGCCAGTGTTTGACAATATCGCGCTGCCTTTGCGTGAGATGCACAATCTGCCCGAGGATTTGATCCGCGAGGTAGTGCTAATGCGGCTGAGCTGGATGGGCATGACGGCTAGGGATGCGGCGTTGATGCCCTCGGATCTCTCGGGTGGGATGATCAAGCGTGTGGCCTTGGCACGTGCCTTGGCCTTAGATCCGGAGTTGTTATTTCTCGATGAGCCAACGGCGGGACTCGATCCGCAACGCGCGGACGAATTTGTCGAATTGATCCGTGCACTGCATCATGAACTTGGTTTTACTGTCGTCATGGTGACGCATGATCTCGATACGATCGCAGCGCTGTCCACGCGCGTGGCGGTGTTAGCGGAAAAGAAAGTGTTAGCAGAAGGCACGCTCGAGGAGGTGATGAAGGTCAAGCATCCTTTCCTTGATGCGTTCTTCCATGGCGAGCGTGCTGTACGTGCGTTTGGCGTGAATAATCTCAAGGAACAGAATCATGGAAAACCGTAGTCATGCCCTCTTGGCGGGACTATTTACGCTGCTGCTAGTAATCGCTGCCGCGGTGACGGCGATTTGGGTGAGCAAGCAAAATCTGCCGCGCATTCCCTACGAGCTGATTGCAACTTCTCCGGTGACGGGGCTGTCGGTGCAGTCAAAAGTCCGCTATCAGGGTGTGCCCGTCGGCAACGTAGAGTCCCTGCGTTTTGTGCCAGAGAGCCCTGGTAAGGTGTTCATTTTGATTGGCATTGATCCGAAAACGCCGATTACCGAAGCCACCTGGGCAGAAATCGTGATTGCGGGTGTGACGGGCATTTCGAACGTCGAACTGCGTGACGATGGAAGCTCGACGAAACGGCTCGTGTCTTCGCTGAACAATGTGCAGCAAATCCCGATTCGGCCTAACTTTTTAGATCGTTTGATATCGCAGGCTTCCGCGATGGCGCCAGCCGTTGAGGGCTTATTGGAGAGTATTAAAAAAATCTCCAACGAGGAAAATATTGAAGCCTTGAGTACAACCTTGCGCAATGCGGCGTCTTTGTCTGATCAGCTCAAACGCTCAATGGTATTGCTTGAGCCAGGACTGGCCAAGTTTCCAGCGCTGATTGAGGGGCTGACGGTCACGGGCAAGCGTGTCGATGAGGCCGTTGTAGATGTGCGTAAGCTCACACTGTCGGCACAGAAAACACTGGATGGCTTTAATGCGCCTGGCGGACCCATGGTGCAGGTGACCCAGAGCCTCAAGGACATCCGCGAAGCTGTCGCACAGCTGCGGGTATCCACCTTGCCAGATGTATCGATGTTGACGATGAGCGCGACTGATGCGTCGCAAGCGTTCACGCAAACGGCACGTCAGTTAGGACAGTCCCCCCAGTCGCTGATTTTTGGTGCGCCACGTTCTAAAGCGGGTCCCGGCGAGCCTGGGTTTGCAGGTTTTGGCGCCGCAGGGCGCTGAGGATATTGAGATGAAGAATATGACGGCATTGACCATGATTCGACTAGCTGCAACGCTGGGTATTATTAGTGTGCTGACGGCCTGCGCCCTAGGTGATCGCGCAACGGCACCGAAGCAACTCGATTTGGGTGCGGGGGCGCCCGCGGCAGCGAATGCATTACCTAATATGCCGCCGATCGCGGTGCCACCCGCAAACTCCGCTTCGTTGCTAACTGAGACGATGGTCGTATGGCGAGTGGGGGATCAAGGTCAACCGCAAGCGTTCGCCACCTACCGATGGGTGGCGCCCCCAGCACGTCTGGTCACGCAACGCATTGTGGATCGTCTGTCCTTGCAGGGCGCTGTTCTGCAGCAAAATATTGGTGGCGAAGTGCCGCAACTGCGTTTAAATCTCCAGCGTTTTGAACAAACGTTTTCTGCGGATGGCGCCTCGAGTCAGGCGCAGCTGACACTGCAGGCCGTGCTGATGCGCGGCGCTGAGGTGGTCGGTCAGCGGTTGATCAATATTCGCGTGCCTGCCGCGACACAAGACGCCCCAGGAGGCGCCATGGCGTTGCGTACGGCAACCGATCAGGCGGCTGAGCAAGTGGCACAATGGCTCACGAGTTTGCAGGGGTTGAAAACACGTTGAGTGTCAGAACGGTTTCAATGTGGTGCTAATGTGATGTCTTTTATTTAATTTTTACATGCGGACTTATGCCTGCTCACACAGAAAATACAAGTTTTGATGGCCTGGCTGGCATCATTGATTGCGCGATCGATTGGCCTGAGGGCGTGCCCACAGGGTGGGCGCTTATTTTGCATCCCAATCCCTCGCAAGGCGGTACGCGAGACAACAAAGTTGTGACGACGTTGTCACGCGCCTGTGTCCAACAAGGTCTGGTGGCGTTGCGCCCCAATTTTCGCGGGATTGGCGCCTCGGGCGGTAGTTTCGATCACGGTAAGGGCGAGTTACAAGATATGGCGGCGCTGGTCGAGCAATTTCGAGCGCGCTATCCAGAGATCGCGGCCAAGCCTTGGGTCTTGGGAGGCTTTTCTTTTGGCACCTCGATTGGGGTTCAGTTGTATGCGCAGTGGCAAAAGCTCGAAAAAAACCTGCCCAATATTGTGATCCTGACAGGTTCGGCGGCCTTGCGGTTTCGCCATAGCGAAGCCAGCGCGCCTGAGGATGCTTTAGTGATTCACGGTGAGCTCGACGAGGTCGTGCCGCTGTCAGAGGTGATGGAGTGGGCGCGTCCGCTTGGCATGCCCGTGGTCGTGATTCCCGAGGCAGGACATTTTTTTCACGGCAAATTACTGGTGTTACGCCAATTGGTGCAGACACGTCTGAAAGCGTTGTAAATATGCTTTGTAAATATCGTTTAAGCGGCATGCCTTACGGTGAGCCCGAGCCTATAATAGAACTGTTTATGACAGTGAGTATCTCTTATGCTTAACCACCATCTGTGCGCCGCCCGACGCAGCATCTTCTCGGTCGCCATTGCTGCAGTGGTCACGCTTGCCGCAATGACTGCAACAGGTTTCGCGCCTGCTTGGGCGCAAAAAACGCCTAAGGACAATACGCCTCCTGCTTCAGCACCCGCTACACCTTCGAGTGCAGCAAAGGCAGCGACAATGCCGTCGCCGTTGACACCCATTCAGGTTGGTGAGCTGTCTGCGGTGCCGGCGCCTGCGATCGCTGCCAAGGCTTGGATCACGATGGATGTGACGAGTGGTCAGATCGTTGCGTCCAACAACCCCGACATGAAAATCGAGCCCGCCTCGTTGACTAAAATCATGACGGCCTATGTTGCGTTTAATGCACTCAAAGAAAAACGCATCACGCTCGACCAACAAGCCAACGTGTCTCAGTTCGCCTGGAAAACACGTGGTTCACGGATGTTTATCGAGCCACGTAAACCGGTCACGGTCGATGAGCTGATCAAAGGCGTGATTATCCAGTCAGGCAATGATGCTTCAGTTGCTTTGGCCGAAGCAGTCTCGGGCAGCGAGTCTGCGTTTGTATCGACCATGAACGAAGAAGCCCGTCGCATGGGTATGACCAATACTGTCTATATGAACACGACGGGTCTGCCTGATCCGCAGCACGTCACTACGGTGCGCGATTTGGCGACGATCGCGCGACGAATGATCAGCGATCACCCTGATTATTTTCCGTATTACGCCATGCGTGAATTCACGTACAACAAGATCAAACAATCCAACCGCAATCGTTTGTTGTGGGCGGATCCGTCCGTGGACGGCATGAAAACCGGACATACGGACGCCGCGGGGTACTGCCTGGTTGCTACCGCCAAGCGTGGCGATCGACGTGTCATTACGGTACTAGTGGGTTCTGACAGCATGGCGACGCGCGCAGAGGAGAGTCTCAAGCTGTTGAACTGGACCTTCCAAAACTTTGAGACGGTCAAGCTGTTTGATCAGACACACGCGGCGGTTGACGCAGAAGTCTGGCAGGGCAAGGTCGATTCCACCAAGCTAGGTGTCTCTGAGCCGCTGTGGGTCACCGTGCCGCGTGGCAAAGCGGGTGAGGTCAAACCGATCGCCAAGCATCCTGATCCATTGTTTGCACCGCTGGCCAAGGATGAGCGCGTCGGGACGCTGACGCTGATGCTGGGTGACAAGATGTTGTTGACGAGACCACTGCTGGTTCTCAACCCTGTCGAGCGCGCTGGTTTCGTGGGCCGTACGGTTGATTCGGTCAGATTGTGGTTCCGTAAAAAGCCTGAGTGAAAACCTGAGTAAATTTTTTAAAGAGAGTATCGCTAATCATGGTTCAGAACATGTTGATCCAAGGTATCTCGGGTGATCCGATTGTCTATTTGAATGGTGTGTTCGGACCACTGTCCGAAGCCAAAATTTCGGTACTCGATCGTGGTTTTATTTTTGGTGACGGGGTCTATGAGGTCGTGCCGATCTATCACGGTAAGCCGTTTCGTATGGCACAACATCTCGCACGCCTAGATCGCAGCCTGGCCAAGATCCACATTCAGCAGCCCATGACAAAGGCGCAGTGGGAAGGTCTGGTCAATGACCTCGTAGCCAAAGCGCCCGACGATACTTGCATGGTCTACATCCAGATTAGCCGAGGTGTGGCCAAGCGTGATCATAGCTACCCCTCACCCGCCGTAACGCCGACCGTGTTTGCCATGGTCTCTCCGATGTCGCCACCGAACGCCGCGCTGCGTGAAAAAGGCGTGCGTTTGGTGAGCCTGCTTGACGAACGTTGGTTGCATTGCGATATCAAGTCTGTTTCGCTGCTTGGTAACGTGCTTGCCAAGCAAGCTGCGGTCGATGCGGAGGTGGATGAGGTGGTGCAGTTCCGTGATGGCAACTTGACCGAGGGTGCGACGTGCAATATCTGGGTCGTCCAAGACGGCAAGGTGATCGCACCGTTGAAAAATAATTTGGTGCTCGAGGGCATCCGTTACGGTTTGTTTGAAGAGCTCTGTGCCGAAGTCGGCGTCCCCTTTGAGTTGCGTGTCGTGTCTGAGGCAGAAACCCGCGCTGCGGATGAGTTACTGCTGTCGTCAGCAACCCGCGAGGTCCTGCCTGTCGTGGAGCTCGATGGCAAACCCGTCGGCTCAGGCAAGGCGGGTCCGGTCTATCAAAAACTACGTGCGGCGTATGATGCCCGCATCGCGGCGTTAGCGTAAAGCGCTTTCATTTCATTAGGCACCTGCGCTTGTCGCACATAAAAACCTAGGTTGAAAATCAAGTGACTATTCCTGAAAACGAATCGCTGATTGAGTATCCAAGTGCCTTTCCTATCAAAGTGATGGGAAAGCAGGATCCTGAGCTCGCGCAGGTTTTAACTGCACTTGTGCTCGAATTTGATCCTACCTTTGATCCTGCGACGGTCGAGATGCGTCCGAGTAAGGCCGGCAACTACATGGGGTTGACCTTTACGGTGAATGCCACCTCGCGCGAGCAACTCGATAACTTATATAAAGCCCTGCACGGACACCCGATGGTGTCGATCGTGCTGTGATCAGCCAAGCATCTTGAGCCGCATGTGGCCGCGTCCGACGCCCTACGAGCCTGTTTGGCGCGCCATGCAGGCTTTTACCGAAACACGTTCGGCGCAGACGCCAGATGAGATCTGGCTCGTTGAGCACGAGCCTGTCTACACGCTCGGTCAGGCTAGCAAGCCCGAGCACTTACTCAATCCAGGCAACATCCCTGTTGTTCAAACGGATCGTGGCGGCCAGGTGACCTATCACGGTCCCGGTCAGGTGATGGCGTATATCCTCGCAGATCTCAAACGCTCTGGTCGCTATATCAAGGCCATGGTGCATCAAATCGAAGACGCAACGATTGAGACACTGAGGATGTACGGCATCGAGAATGCGTGCCGCAAAGACGGCGCACCCGGGGTATATGTGCCTGTGCGTCAGCCACAATCAGCGATGACAGCTGGAAACCCAGCCTCGGATCCGGCCTCTTTTCCTGTCGAGCTCGCCAAAATCGCCGCCCTGGGCATCAAGGTGCGCAACGGCTGCACTTACCATGGCATGGCACTCAATGTCGATATGGATCTGATCCCCTTTGAGGGCATTAACCCTTGTGGTTATGCGGGCTTGCGGACGGTGTGCATGGCTCAATACGGCGTCAAGGCCAGCTGGGATGAGGTCGCGCAAACATTGTCCCAACAAATTGTAAGGTTCTGTGGTTTATCCGTGGTTTGAGACGCGTCCGCAGGTAAAATGACCATTCACTATTATTGAACGGCTGGGCGCACAAACGTCCACGTACATCATGTCCACACAACCTGAACAAACCGCGTTAGCCGCAGCTCCGGCAGCCGCGCCCTACGATGCGACTCAAAAGCAGAAATCGCAGGCTAAAACCTCGCGTATTCCGATCAAGGTCGTCGCAGCCGAGCGCTTGAAAAAACCGGATTGGATTCGTGTCAAGGCCGCGCCTGCAGGCTCTAGGTTTTACGACATCAAGCGCATCTTGCGCGAGCATAATTTGCACACTGTGTGCGAAGAAGCCTCTTGCCCCAATATCGGCGAGTGCTTTGGTAAAGGCACGGCGACTTTTATGATCATGGGCGACAAGTGCACCCGTCGTTGCCCCTTTTGCGATGTGGGCCATGGTCGCCCCGATCCGCTCGACGTCGACGAGCCCGTCAATCTTGCGCGGACCATCGCTGCACTCAAACTGACATATGTGGTGATCACCTCCGTGGATCGTGACGATCTGCGTGATGGTGGCGCGGGTCATTTTGTTGAGTGCATTCAAAAGGTGCGCGAGCTCTCACCTGAGACGCGTATCGAGGTTTTGGTGCCTGACTTCCGTGGTCGCTTAGATCGCGCGCTCGAGATTCTGGATGGTGGTCCACCCGATGTGATGAACCACAACCTCGAGACGGTGCCACGTTTGTATAAACAAGCCCGACCAGGTTCGGACTATATGCACTCGCTCAAGTTGCTGCAGGAATTTAAAAAGCGCCATCCCAATACCCCGACTAAGTCCGGTCTGATGTTGGGCTTGGGTGAAACGGATGAGGAAATCCTCCAAGTCATGCGCGACATGCGTGCGCATGATGTTGAGATGCTGACGATCGGTCAGTACCTGCAGCCCTCGGAGCACCATTTGCCGGTGTTGCGTTACGTGCATCCTGATACGTTTAAGATGTTCGAACGTGAAGCGTATTTGATGGGCTTTCATCATGCGGCGGTGGGGGCCATGGTGCGCTCTTCGTATCATGCGGACGAGCAGGCCCATGCAGCGAGCTTGAGTGCTGCTGGGTAGGTTTTTGTGGTCAAACGAATGTGTATTGTTCTGATTAGTCCGCATCTTTACAGACTTGCCAAATCCCATGCGCTGAGTGAACGTCGCACAGTTTCCGATCAGGTTCGGCTATGGGCGACTATTGGTAAGGCTGCTTTAGATAACCCTGATTTGCCGATTCATTTTGTGCAAGATCTTTTGTTAGCCCGGAAAGAAGGGAAAGCGTATGCGAAACCTTTTGTTTCTTCTTAGCGAGTCAACATCCTTTTGATGTGATTTCAGACGTCGCAGAGCTCATTTTGAAAGTGAAAATATTGATGATTGTTACGTACAGCGTAAACATTTCGAATAATTCGAATGTTTCGTTTGATTCGAATAGTGCATAATACAAATAAATAAACCTGATTGAAGGCTGAATTTATTTTAGGGTGAAATTTATGACTCAAGAAACACTGCTAGAGTCCGTGGAAAACGACCATGATGCTGAAATGGCCAAGATTGCACAGCGATGCATTATGGCTGCTCTGGATCACTCAAAAGCACCAAAGTTAGTGCTCATTGAGGAAGGCGGGTTATCTGAAAATGCCCCAACGATTGAGTTACCGCCACAAGCACTAAGAGCCGTTGCAAATTTGCTGGGATTAATGGCACAACAGCAGCCTATCGTCCTGATTCCTCAGAAACATGAACTGACGACACAAGAAGTAGCGAATTTGCTTAATGTTTCACGCCCCTTTGTCGTGAAGCAAATCGAATCTGGTCACTTGAAATGTCGCAAGATTGGCCGACATAGACGCGTAGCGTTTTCCGAGTTGATGCGGTATCAAAAAGACTCACAAATCAAGCGCAATGCTGCTCTTAACGAGTTGGTTGCACTTGGGCAAGAATTGGGACTCGATTAAGAATGGCGGGATCGGCTAGTTATACCGCTGTCTTAGATGCGAATGTTTTATACCCCAATTTATTGAGAAACTTATTGCTGAGTTTAGCGAGCGATGGGCTTTATCATGCCAAATGGACAGCAGAAATTACACGTGAGTGGTCACAAAATCTTATTTCTAATCGTCCAGATATTTCTTCAAAGGTAGACAGGTTGATTGAGCTCGTCAACCTATCTGCACAGGACTGCTTAGTTGAGGAGTATGAGTACATTATTCCTACGATTGTGCTTCCAGACGCAAAGGACAGGCACGTTGTTGCCGCGGCGATAGCAGGCCACGCTGATGCAATTGTGACGTTTAATTTAAAAGACTTTCCAGAGCACGTAATGGATAGTTTTGGAATAAACGTGCAACATCCTGATGATTTTTTGATGAATCAACTGCAGCTTCGTCAGTTCGATGCACTGGAAATCATTCGTAAGGTTAGAGAGCGATTCAAAAATCCGCCGATGACTGCAGATGAATTCGTAGAGCTTATTCAGAGAAATAGATTATCTCAAACGGCACAATATCTAAGGTCTCATTTGGGGTTGATTTAAATGTTGCGTTGTTAACACAGGAATCACGAACACCATGCAGCTTCAAGGAATTAGAGTCGTAGACCTTACGCGGATTTTGTCTGGTCCGTTTTGTACGATGTTTCTGGCCGACATGGGTGCAGAGGTCATCAAGATCGAGGACCCTAAAGGTGGTGATCCTGTACGTCAGCAGGGCGAGGCCCCCAACGGCTACTCCTATTATTTTGCCTCCTTTAACCGCAACAAGCGTTCAATCACGCTTGATTTGCGCGCGCCTGAAGGCAAAGAGATTTTGCGTGAATTGCTCAAGACCGCAGATGTGGTGGTCAACAACTATCGTCCGGGCATTATGGATAAGATGGGGTTTGGCCGAGAGGCGCTCTCTCAGATCAAATCCGATCTGGTGAGCTGCAATGTCACAGGCTTTGGTCTGGACGGTCCGTATGCGGATCGACCTTCTTTTGATTTTGTTGCGCAAGCCATGAGTGGCTTTATGAGTGTGAATGGTGCGGCCAATGCGCCGCCGATGCGCGCTGCCCCTCCAATCTCGGATTTGATTGCGGGCTCTTACGCGGCGATGGGTATTTTGGCGGCCTTGGTCAGGCGTGCGCGCACGGGGCAGGGTGAGGAGGTCACGACCTCGCTGACCGATGGTTTGACCAGCATGTTGGCATTTTTGGCGACCAATTATTTTGCAACTGGGAAATTACCGCTGCGCACTGGCAATGACCACGCGCTGGCTTCGCCCTACGGCTTGTTTGAAGCCTCAGACGGCCAGGTTGCCATTGCGCCGAGTAACGATACGTTTTATTTCAAACTCTTGGCTGCACTTGATCTTGAGCACCTGCGTGAGCGCCCTGAGTTTGCCAACAATACCTTACGCTTTGCCAATCGTGAGGCGATCAATGCGGCGTTGAACGAAAAAGTCCGACAACAGCCCATCGCGCACTGGATTGCCAAGCTCAATGAAGCGGGTGTCCCGTGCGGGCGCGTGCTTAATATCGGTGAGGTGTTTGACGATCCACAGACGCAACACCAGCAAATGCGCTTGACGATTGAGCATCCGCAGCACGGTCGGCTAGATGTGTTGGGCTTTCCGATCAAGTTTTCGGACGAGCCTTGCCTGATCCATCGCCCGCCTCCGGATTTGGGCGTGGATAACGAAGCGGTATTGAGCGAGCTGGGCTTAAGTTCAGAGGTGATCGCCTCTCTGAAGACGCGTGGGATTGTGTAATATTTAACTCATTATTCAAAATCAATTTATTTAAGAGACTCACTATGTCAACGCAATCCAAAAATTTTGTGACGGTTACCGAAGTCGGGACCCGTGATGGTTTTCAGGCTGAGCCAGAGTTCATCGCAACCGCCAACAAGGTCGCGACGATCAACGGACTCATCGATGCCGGTGTGCGTAGCATTGAGGCAACGTCGTTTGTTTCACCCCGTGCGCTTCCCCAGCTAGCGGATGCGGCCGAGGTGTTGGCCCAAGTGCATCGCAATCCAAACGTGCGTCTCGCAGTATTGGTGCCGAACGCGCGTGGTGCTGAACGTGCCGCAGCAGCCAAGGCCGACATGATGGTGGGCTTTATTTCCGCCAGTGAAAGCCACTGTAAGACCAATCTCAACAAGTCCATCGATCAAGCGATTGCGGACTTTGCCGAGGTGGTGCCGATTGCCCGGCAGTGGGATATCCAATTGCGTGGTGCAGTGGCGACCGCGTTTGGTTGTCCGTTTGAGGGTGAGGTGTCACTCGACAATATTTTAAAGATCGTCGGCTCCTACGATGCGCATGGGATTCGTAATATTACGTTCGGCGATACCACTGGTATGGCCACACCGCCTGTGGTGACACGCGTGGTCGACGCTGTGCGCAATAAGTATCCCGACATGGAAATCGCCTTGCACTTCCACAACACGCGTGGCGTGGGTTTGGCTAACGTGATGAATGGCTTGCAACTTGGCGTGCGCGAGTTTGAATCGTCGATTGCAGGCTTGGGTGGCTGTCCGTTTGCACCCGGTGCGACGGGCAATATTTGTACTGAAGACTTGGTCTATCTGCTCGAAGAGTGTGGGTACGAGACCGGGATCGACCTAGAAAAACTCATCGGCGTTGCTAAGCAGGTTGAGCAGATGATGGGACGTCAGTTGCCCGGCCAAATGATGAAGGCCGGGCCCAGGCTCAAACTGATGTCGCTCGACTCGGTGCGTCGCGCGGTGGGTTAAAGCTTTAATACTTGCGAATAAAGGGATCAGGCATGTCGAGGTCACTCGACATCCAGACACTCTTGGTCTCAAGGTATTCCTTCACCGCCTCGATGCCACCTTCGCGACCGATGCCACTATCTTTATAGCCACCAAAAGGCGTGGTGTAGCTGGTCGAACGGTAGTTGTTGACCCATACGGTACCGGCTTTGACGCGCTCTGACATCATCAGCGCACGATGCAAACTCTTGGTCCAGATGCCCGCAGCCAATCCAAAGCGAATGTCGTTGGCGATGCGAACGGCATCTTCTTCGTCTTTAAATTTAATCACTGACAGCACCGGTCCAAAGACCTCTTCTTGGGCGATACGCATGTCATTGGTGACATCCACAAAAATCGTGGGCTCGACGAATTGACCGCAGCCGTACTCAGGTCCTTTGGGCGCATTGCCACCAAACACGCAGCGTGCACCCTCGGCTTTAGCGATGTTGATATAGCTCACTACCTTGTCGTACTGAGGCTTGGTCGCGACCGGGCCCATCTGGATATCGGTACGTGCGGGATCACCGAGTTTGGCTTTGCTGGCGATCGCGATCAGGCGCTCGATCATTTCGTCATGGATATTTTCCTGTAACAACAGACGTGAGCCTGCCATGCAGGTTTGGCCGCCGGCGGAGAAAATACCCGTGATGATGCCGTTGGCGGCGCGCGTCAGATCGGCGTCGTCAAACACGATATTGGGGGACTTGCCGCCTAGCTCAAGTGAGACCCGTTTGAAATGCTGCGCAGCCAACATATTGACCTTGCGGCCGCCTTCGTCACCACCCGTAAAGGCGATACGGGCGACGTCTGGGTGGACTACGAGTGGCTCGCCGACTTCGTTGCCAAAACCAGTGATGACGTTGAACACGCCAGGAGGAAAACCTGCTTCACGGAAAAGATCTGCCAATACAAAGAGTGAGACGGACGTATGTTCGGAGGGTTTGGCGACGATGGTGTTGCCGGCGCACAGTGCAGGACCGAGTTTCCAGGCGGTCAGCAGCAGGGAGGAGTTCCAGGGGGTGATGGTGCCGACCACGCCGATCGGCTCGTAACGGATGTAGTTAAACACCTTGGGCTTGTCCATTGGGACAACAGCGCCTTGGATCTTGTCGCATAAGCCGCCGTAGTAATAAAAGTACTTGGCGACGTAGCGGACCTGACCGCCGACTTCACTGCGCAGTTTGCCGTTGTCGCGACTTTCAGCTTCTGTCAGCGCATCGGCGTGTTTTTCAATCAAGGCGCCGAGTTTGAACATCAGCATGCCACGGTCGCTAGCGGACATTTTTCCCCAGGGACCTGACATGGCGTCCGAGGCAGCTTTAACGGCGCGATCGACATCGGCTTTCCCCGCACGCGGAATCAGCGCCCAGGCTTCGCCTGAAAAGGGATCAAGGGACTCAAACCATTGACCTGTCAGTGGGTCGACCCATTCGTTATTGATGAACAATTGATGTTTTTGCTGCATGTCTGTCTCTCTGACATAGGTTTTTAGGCAGGCGACAGT
>CAMAYM010000009.1 GCA_945862495.1 Bordetella parapertussis
ACGCTGTCGAACTGATGAGAGGCTGCACGCAATTGTAGAAAATCTACAGCAGCTCTAAATCGAGGTTGTTCGAACATGCGCCAGATCGATCTGGGCAAACGTTTCTCAAAGCGTGGCTGCATAAACCAGATCTCGCGCATATCCGCGCTAAAGCGTTTTTGAATCGCGAGTTTTTCGGTTTGCTCATCAAGCACAGAATCCGCTGCTTCCATGAGCGCCTGAATCGAGGGCTCTCCAGCTGCAATTCGCTTCTGCCAGCGCACGTCGACCTGATACCAGAGCAGCGCAGCGAACAAAAAGCTTGGGCTGACGGTTTTTCCACTGCGGATTCGCTGATCGGTGCGTTCGAGCGCGAGTTCGATAAACGCTTCTCCACCAGGCTGTTCAAGCACCACATCGAGTAATGGCAAGATGCCTTGATGCAAGCCGTCTTGTCGGAGTTGCGTCAAACACTCCATTGCTTGGCCACAGGTCAACAGCTTCAGCATTTCATCAAACAGTCGTGAGGCCGGGACATTTTCAATCAGTTCTGCCATCGAGGCCAAAGGTTCTTTGGTTTCTGGCTCGATCTTGCCTTTGAGTTTGACCGCAAAGCGCACGGCGCGCAGCATACGGACAGGATCTTCGCGATAGCGTGTTCGCGGATCACCAATCATGCGGATCAAACGATGTTTGAGATCGTCGACCCCGTTGTGATAATCGATCACTTCTTCTGTGGTGGGATCGTAGTACAGCGCATTAATGGTGAAATCTCGCCGTGCCGCGTCTTGGGCATGCGTGCCAAACTCGTTGTCGCGCAAAATACGACCGTGCCCGTCAGTGGACTGTGACTCCGAGGCAGGCGCGCGAAAGGTCGATGTTTCGATGATTTCCTGACCAAAGACCACGTGCACCAGTTGAAAGCGTCGTCCGATAATGCGCGCACGTCTGAACAGTGGTCGAATTTGCTCTGGGGTGGCGTTGGTTGCGACGTCAAAGTCTTTGGGTTCGAGTCCCACAATCAGATCTCGAACGGCGCCACCGACGATATAAGCCTGGAAGCCTTCGTGCTGTAAAACCTCGCAGACCTTGATGGCATGACGTGAAACAATCCGGCGATCAATGCCATGTTTATCTTTGTTGATTCGTCGTAGACCCTGTGATCTTTGGCCAAACAGCTGACCAACAAAGCGTTTAATGGTGTCTGTAAGCATCAGGATTTATCGTCGGCGAGCGTGTTGAAAAGATTGAGTACGGGCCATTTGCGCTGTTGTGCAACGGCGAACAGGCTCTCGCTTGGGTTTGTCACGATGGGATGTGTGACGACTTCGAGGAGGGGGAGGTCATTGATGGAGTCACTGTAAAAATAGGATGCCTCAAAGTCTTGCAAACGCTTGCTCATGCCTTCAAGCCAGCTGTTTACGCGTAGGACTTTGCCCTGTTTAAAGCTTGGCGTACCTAAAATTTTTCCAGTGTAACGACCACCAATGTACTCGGGGTCTGTTGCAATCAGTGTGGGGATGCCAAACGCACGTGCAATCGGGGCCGTCACAAAGCTGTTGGTCGCTGTGACCACCGCACAGAGGTCGCCCGCGGCGAGGTGCTTTTGTACCAGCTCAATCGCCGCTTGCGTCATGGCCGGGCGAATCACATTTTGCATAAATTCTTCGTGCCAGACTGCGAGTAAATGCGGAGGGTGCGCCGCCAGCAAACCCAGCATAAATTCAGCTGCTTGCTCGGCAGTCAGTTCGCCGGCGTTGTAACGGTCCATGAGCGCTTCGTTGCGGCGGAGTGCCTCCTCAGGATCGCCCGCGCGTCCGGATTTCGCCATGAAAATTGCCCACTGATAATCGCTATCGAGAGGCAATAGTGTGTGGTCGAGATCAAAAAGGGCGAGTCGTCTGAAAGTCATGATTGTAAAAATTCTCTGTCGGATAGCATTTGGCGCACAAGGGGCACAGTCACAGTCCGGTGTTTAGAAAGAGAGTAGCGGTCAAGCGCATCCACCAAGGCAAAGAGTTGCCGGATATCTCGGGTGTAATGTGTCAACATCCAGTCCAGCACCTCTTCGGAGAGTGGGAGCCCGCACCGAAGCGCGTAGGTGGTGAGCGCCTCGAGTTTTTCCGTATCGGTCAGGGGTTCGAGGCGAAACACCAGATCCCAACCTAAGCGGGTACGCAGGTCTTCACGCAAGGACATCATCATCGGCGCACGATCACCCGTGACGGCCAGTCCGAAAGCGTGAGTCGTCGCAGCAAGCTCGCGCCAGCGATTGTACAGGGCAAACACTGCAGCCTGTTGGTCTACGGTCATCTCCTGAATATCGTCGACCACCACAAGTTCTGCTTCAATTTGCTCTGCTGGCAGGGTGGCCAGGGCCATCACTTGGTCAGAAATTGTCTCAACATTGAAAAAATGAGCCTGTTTGTCTTTGATCAAGGCATGCAACAAATGGCTGCGCCCACAGCCAGGTGGCCCCCACAAATAGAGCGCTCGACCCGGCGACAAGCCCTTCGCCGCATCGATGGCGGCAGCGTTTGCGCCCACCACCGTATTATCCAAACTGGGACTTTGGGCGGGGGTGATCTCTAAAAGTAACTGACGACTCATCGACTCATCGTAAAATCAGTAAAAATACGGACGTAAGTCCACAATTGTCACACAACCACGGCTTTTTCCCATGACACAACCTCAAGCACCTCTGACTTACCGCGACGCTGGCGTCGATATTGACGCGGGCGATGCCTTAGTCGACCGTATTAAACCCCTCGCAGCACGCACAATGCGCGAGGGTGTCCTGGCAGGCATTGGTGGCTTTGGCGCTCTGTTTGAGGTCCCAAAACGCTACAAAGAACCTGTTTTGGTCTCAGGCACTGACGGTGTCGGCACCAAACTCAAGCTTGCCTTTGACTGGCAGCGTCACGATACCGTGGGCATTGATCTTGTCGCTATGAGCGTCAACGACATTTTGGTACAAGGCGCAGAACCATTGTTTTTCTTGGATTATTTTGCCTGCGGTAAATTGTCGGTCGACGTGGCCGCACAGGTGGTCGGTGGGATTGCCAAGGGGTGTGAGCTCTCTGGTTGTGCCCTGATTGGTGGCGAAACCGCGGAGATGCCCGGAATGTACCCAGACGGCGAGTACGACTTAGCCGGTTTTGCGGTGGGTGCGGCGGAAAAGTCTGCGCTGATTGATGGAAAGTCTATTCAACCTGGCGACGTAGTGTTGGGACTGGCTTCTAGTGGTGCTCATTCAAACGGCTATTCTTTATTGCGCAAAATCTTGCAGCGCGCCAATGCCCGTCCCGAACAAGATTTTCACGGTCAGCCCTTGGGGGATGTCGTGATGGCGCCCACCCATTTGTATGTCAAGCCTGTGTTGGCTGTCCTCAAGGATTTTGGCAAGCAAATCAAAGGTCTCGCGCATATTACGGGTGGTGGTTTGTTGGATAATGTGCCACGTATTTTGCAGCCAGGTTTACAGGCACGTCTGCACCGTGATGCATGGCAAATGCCTAAGCTCTTTAGCTGGCTGCAGGAACAGGGTGGCGTTGCTGATACCGAAATGCATCGCGTATTTAATTGCGGGATTGGTATGGTTGCAGTCGTGCCTGCCGCACAGGCAACGGCGATTAGCCAGGCACTCCGCGCACAAGGCGAGACTGTTTATCAACTCGGCGAGATTGCTGAGTGTGCAGCTACAGACGCACAAACAGTCGTTCTCTAAGTCAGTCGACAATCGTTCGGTCGTGAATAAGACGACCGACGATTGCCAAGGTTTTCTCGGTTGCTTCGTTTGAGTCAGCCTCGATCGTGATGCGATCGGGTAGGCTACGCAGCCATGTCAATTGTCTTTTAGCCAGTTGACGCGTGGCGGCGATGGCTTGCTCTCTGGCCTGTACGGGCGTGACTTCGCCCTCTAGCATTGACCAAAACTGTCGATAGCCCACGCAACGAATAGAAGGCAGATCTGTATGCAAATCGCCTCGTGCGCGCAGCGCTTTGACCTCTTCAACGAAACCTTCTTCCAACATTTGATCAAATCGCATCGCAATGCGCTGATGCAGATGGTTGCGTTCTGTTGGCTCAAGACTCAAGGTCACCGTTGCCAACGGTTTGTCAGTTTGTTCAGGGGCGCTGAGCAACTCAGACATCGTCTTGCCAGTGATATGCCAGATCTCAAGCGCCCTCTGTATGCGTTGACTATCGTTGGGTGAAAGCCTAGCAGCAGTCTTAGGGTCAATCAAGCGGAGTGTCTCATGCATGGCGGGCCAGCCCACCATAGCTGCACGCAACTCAAGCTCTTTTCTAATCTCAGGATCTGCGGTGGGTAAATCATTGAGCCCATCACGCAAGGCCTTAAAGTAAAGCATCGTGCCGCCCACCAGTACAGGCAGACGTCCTCGGGCACATATTTCTTTAACGCTGCGTAGCGTATCGCGTCTAAACGCTGCTGCCGAGTATGACTCAAGCGGATCCAAGATATCTAATAAATGATGGTCAAGCGCAGCACGTTCCTCGTGTGAGGGCTTGGCCGTGCCAATGTCCATACCCCGATAGATGGTGGCAGAGTCGACGTTAATGATTTCACATGGCCACGTTTGTGCGATGGCGCGCGCAATGGCACTCTTGCCACTTGCAGTGGGACCGGCAAGGCACAACAAAGCAGGAGCCTGAGTTGACTGCGTTGGCAGAGCGTCCTCCGTCATTGACCGCGCAAAAAAAGTTTGTCCAGATCCGACACGTTCCAGTGGATCCAGGTGGGTCGTCCGTGATTGCACTGATCCGCGCGTTCAGTCTGCTCCATCTGACGCAGTAGGGCATTCATTTCTTCGAGCGTGAGTTGGCGATTGGCGCGCACAGCGCCATGACACGCCATTGTGCCAAGCAAGGTATTGCGCTGTTCGGTTAAAAGCTGACTGGCGCCCAAGTGTTCTAGATCGCGCAGCACGCCGCGTGCGAGCGCTTCCAGATCGCCTTTGACAAGCATAGCGGGTACGGCCCGTAACGCCATGTCTTGAGGTCCAACGGTTGCCATCTCAAAACCGAGTGCATTGATCTGCGCACGATACTCTTCGGCGAGCGCAATTTCTTTTTCCGTCACGCGAAATACAACAGGGACGAGCAGTGTTTGTTGTGGCAAAGATTGTGCATCAAGCGCTTTTTTAAGCTGTTCGTACACCACACGTTCGTGTGCGGCGTGCATGTCAATCAATGCAAGCCCCGAACTTGTTTGCGCCAAAATATAGATGCCATGGACTTGGGCGAGGGCGCGTCCAAGTGGCCAAGTTGGTGTCGGCTCATCGAGCGGCGCGTAGAGTGTTTTCCATCCCTCAGTCGAGACCGATGAGGCCGGTCCATTTTCGCGTAAATGAAATGCGTGTTGTGTCGTGGATTGCCAGGCTTGACCAGGCTGAGTGCGATGATCAAACGCCGCAGAGCGACCGCTTGAACCATTGTTCGCAAAGGCCGCTGGCATATAGCCTGCCACGTTCTCAGGCATGCTCGGTGCTGTTGGATCGACAGACATTCCTGCAGCGGACACTTGCTGCCCACCTGCTACACCCGCAAGTGCTTGCGTGACTGTTTGCTGGACGAAACGATGCACTGCCCCCGAATCACGAAAGCGGACTTCGTGTTTAGCAGGGTGAACGTTCACATCGACTGCTGTCGGCTCAACGTGTAAAAACAAGACGTAAGCGGGCTGACGATCGCCATGCAAGACATCGGCATAGGCACTGCGTAAGGCATGAGACACCGTACGGTCGCGGACATGTCGACCGTTGACAAACAAAAACTGTCGATCCGCCCGGGCGCGTGCTGCTGTGGGGCGCGTCACCACACCCATGAGCGCAATCAATCCGCCTTGGGCATTGACCTCGATGCCGTGCTCATTAAATTCTGAGCCTAACACGTCACTGATGCGTTTGAGTGCTGAGGTCGGTAACCATTGACGCACAGCGCGGTCGTTGTGAAAGACGCGAAATCCAACTTCGGGAAACGCGAGTGCAATCCGTTCGATGGCATCGATGCAGTGACCAAATTCGGTCGCTTCTGCGCGCAAAAATTTACGTCTGGCGGGTACGCGGTCAAATAAATATTTAACGTCGACGGTAGTGCCTAGCGCACCGGAGGCCGCGGTTGCGTCGACGGCACCAGGCTCCAAGCACCACGCATGATCGGCTTCTTTGGGCCGAGAAATGAGTGTCAGCTGTGAGACTGCCGCAATAGAGGCCAGTGCCTCGCCACGAAATCCCATCGAGTGGACGGACTCCAGTTCTTCAAGCGAATTGATTTTGCTCGTGGCGTGACGTGTCAGTGCGAGCGCCAGCTCTTCTTTTGCAATACCGCTGCCATCATCAATCACAGCGATGCGTCTAATACCACCCGCTTCGAGACGAATCTCAACGGTTTGCGCGCCGGCGTCAACAGCGTTTTCAACGAGCTCTTTAAGCACGGAGGCAGGACGCTCAATGACTTCGCCTGCTGCGATTTGACTCACTAGCAGGTCGGGCAGTGCACAGATGGGTCGACGCATAGACATATTGAGAATGCATAAAAAGAAGCCTCTATTCTAGAGGCTTGTTGGGACAGATGTTTGGATTGTTTGTTTAGCCGACGGACGCGAGATGCGGATTGACTTTAAAAAAGTGCTGAATGCCTGCGTGCATCGCCGAGGCGAAGCGCTCTTGTGTTTGAGTGCTACGCAGCATCTGTTCTTCGTTTGGGTTGCTGATAAAGGCTGTTTCGACCAAGATTGAAGGCATATCAGGTGCGCGCAATACAGCAAAGCCAGCGTTTTCAACCTGCGGCTTGTGTAACCGATATACACCGCGCAGCTGATCGAGCATGGTCGAAGCGAGTTGGGTCGAGTCTTTGATCTGTGCAGAAGTCGACAGATCAAGCAAGATTTTCGCGACTTGATTGTTTTGAGTCTGGATATTGATGCCGCCGATCAAATCAGCCGAGTTTTCTTTTTCAGCTAACCATTTAGCTGCAGTGCTAGAGGCACCGCGATCAGACAAGACATACACTGAGCTGCCACCTGCGGTGGGTCTTGGAAAAGCGTCTGCGTGGATCGATACAAACAGATCAGCTTTGACCCGGCGGGCTTTCTCGACGCGAACATGCAGCGGAACAAAATAATCACCGTCCCGGGTGAGATAGGCGCGCATACCCGGTGTAGCGTCAATACGGGCTTTGAGCTTTTGAGCAATCGCCAAGACTACGTCTTTTTCGCGTGTGCCGCCCTTGCCAATTGCGCCTGGATCTTCGCCGCCATGACCCGCATCGAGTGCGATCGTGACCATGCGACGGCGACCGAGCCGCGTCGGACTTGTGTTTGGACTGCTTGGTGTAACTGGAGGCGCAACCGAGTTTGGTATGACCGGCACAGCAGCCATACCCGTGCCTTTAGGGTTGCGACTGATGTCATTGAGCACGCGGGCAAGAGGATCTTCATCCAACTTTTTTTGCGGCATTTTTTTGAGCAGGGCAGTCAGCGGATCTTGGGCGACCTTCGGATACAGGTCCAGCACCAGGCGAAACTTGTAGTCCCCGACGGGCTTGAGCGTAAAGACTTGTGGCGCGATGGCTTGCTTTAGATCGAAAACGATACGAATGACGTTAGATCTATTTTGCGCAACACGCAGTGAACTGATGTAAGGGTCGTCTGGGCGAACTTTGCGAACCAAGTCGTTGAGTGCCGGATTCATCTCCATGCCTTGAATATCCACCACCATGCGGTGCGGATTTTCAAGCGTGAAGTGTTCAGCACGCAATTCGCTATCGAGTTCGAGCGTGACACGGGTGTAATCATCCGCAGGCCAGGTGCGTACGGCGAGAAGCTTGGCAGCCATGGCAATGCGAGGAATGACGGGCAAAAGTAAAATCGTTGCTGCACCTAACAGACGACGACGCGCAGGAGCTTTTAGCCCGTCTGAGCATCCATCCTTATCTGAGGCAAAGCGTCGATCCATTTAAGCCCTCTCACTGTGTAAGCACTGAGTGTTGCAACACGACCTTGGTTGGCATAAGCCAGCTGAATATATAAATCCGGATATCCGAGTAAATCGCCCGCGCGTTCAGGCCATTCAATCAAAACAAGCGCTTCTGTGTTGAGTAAATCACGGAAGCCCGCATCTAGCCATTCGGTAGGGTCGCTAAATCTATAAAAATCAAGATGATACAAGTATAAGCTAGAAACTTTATAAGTTTCAAGTAAAGCATAACTTGGGCTTTTAATTCGGCCTGAAACACCACATTGTCGTAAAAAAGCCCTAGCTAAGGAAGTCTTTCCTGCACCAAGATCTCCTTGCAGATGTATTCGGCCGCCAGCCTCTGGGCCTGGAACGCACCCGTGAAGCGTGGATTGAAGATCTCCCGCAACAAACGCAAGCGTTTGACCGAGCCGATCAGTTTCAGCTTCATCTGCTAACGAAATCGAGAGGGTTTTCAAAGGCGATTGGCGCATCGGGGTCGTATCAGGACAACAATTTTTTTAACGTTTAGATCGCAACTGTACGAACAAAATCGAAGGGTACTGAATGCTACTATTAATTTCTCTTTTCGCGTCATGGCATCACTCATGAGTGCTCAGGAATCAAGCGCTGTCAGCACCTTTATCGATGCGGTTTGGCTCGAAGACGGTTTGGCCGCCAATACACTTTCGGCCTATCGCCGCGACTTGAGTGCGTTTGAGCAATGGCTAAAGCTTGAGCGGGGGATTGCGCTAGATACCGCCACTGGGGCTGATATCGAGTCCTGGTTTGCCGCATTGCATGCCGACAGCAAACCCAGCACAGCCAATCGCCGTCTCGCCACACTGCGTCGTTACTATCTTTGGGCGATTCGTCATCAGCGTGTCGCGACGGATCCTTGTTTGCAATTGACCACCGCACGTCAGCCCCTACGTGTCCCCAAGACACTCTCAGAGGGTCAGGTGGAGGCGCTCCTGAAACAACCTCCCACGCACACCCCTCGCGGGCTACGTGATCGCGCCATGCTTGAGGTGTTGTACGCCACGGGTTTGCGCGTTTCAGAGTTAGTCAATATCGGCGTGCTGGAAGTTAGCTTATCGGATGGTGTATTGAGAGTGGTCCAGGGTAAGGGCGGAAAAGACCGTTTGGTACCGCTTGGTGCTGAAGCCGCACACTGGATCGAAACATATATGAAACAAGCGCGCCCCGTTTTGCTCGGTCCACGCACGAGTCCCGCCATGTTTGTGACCGCCCGAGGCGCGCCGATGACGCGTCAGTCGTTTTGGTTATTAATTAAGAAATATGCAGTGTTAGCGGGTGTCAAGGCACCACTCTCGCCCCATGTGCTGCGACATGCGTTTGCCACCCATTTGCTGAATCATGGTGCGGATTTACGGGTGGTGCAAATGTTGCTCGGTCATGCAGATATCTCCACGACACAAATTTATACCCATGTCGCACGTGAGCGTCTAAAAAGCCTGCATGCCCAACATCACCCACGTGGCTGAGGAAAGGGCTCAACACTTGCTAAACTACCCCGTACGCCGCCGTAACTCAGTGGATAGAGTACCTTCCTCCTAAGAAGGGAGTCGGACGTTCGATTCGTCTCGGCGGCGCCAGTTGGCTGGCAATAGAAAAAAGGAATGGCAAGGTGACAACACAAACGACCGCCACAATACAAGAACAAAAAGATCAGCGCGCAGTCAGTACGTTATTGATTGGTACCTTCATCGTTCTTTTAGCGATGGGGACGCGTGCGACTTTTGGTTTGTTCATGCAGCCAATGGGACTTGAACATCAATGGCCCCGTGAAGTTTTTTCCATGGCGTTTGCCATTCAAAATCTTGTCTGGGGATTCGGTGCGATTGGTGCTGGCATGATGGCCGATCGATTCGGATCGGGCCGAACAATCGCTCTTAGTGCTGTTTTTTACGCATGCGGTCTTGTGGGGACCCGTTACGCCACGAGCGTATCTGATTTGTACCTGAGTGCTGGACTACTAGTAGGGCTCGGACAAGCGGGCACGACCTTCGCGGTCATTCTCCCGGTGATTGCAAGAACGGTTCCTGTCGCGTCACGGAGCACTTCGATGGGTATTGCGAGCGCGGGCGGTTCACTCGGACAGTTTTTGGTGGTGCCTACAGGCCAGTTGCTGATTGATACGTATCAGTGGACCGGAGCGTTTTGGATATTGTCGGTTGTTCTGGCCTCGACCTTGCCGCTAGTCTGGTTTTTGAGAGGCAAGCCTGCTGCTTCAGTCGGGCAGCAACAATCCCTGTTGAGTGCAATTCGTCAGGCCTTAAAACACCCGACGTTTCATTTTCTGTTCTGGAGTTATTTTGTCTGCGGGTTTCACACTGCGTTCATCACGTTACATTTACCCGCCTTTGTCACGGATGCAGGTTTGAACGCGAGTAGCGGAGCGATCGCGATTGCCTTGATTGGTTTATGCAACGTGTTTGGCTCTTTTTTCGCAGGCAAATTGGGCGGCACACACAGTAAAAAGAACTTACTCGCCTTTCTGTATTTTATGCGTGCCTTCGGCATTCTTTGGATTTTGGTCATGCCGACCACGACATTCGTCGTCTATGTATTTGCTGCGTGGATGGGGTTGTTCTGGTTGGGTACTGTGCCATTGACGTTGGGCTTGATCGCACAGATCTATGGCCTGCGTTACGCGGCGACTCTTTCAGGTATGGTGTTTTTAGGGCATCAGCTGGGGAGTTTCAGCGGCGTCTGGCTGGGAGGCAAAATCCAGGCGATCACAGGTAGCTATGATCTGGTCTGGTGGATAGGCATTGCGTTAGCTCTCATGGCTGCTGCCTTATGCTTGCCAGTTAAAGAAAAACCACTCTCCCTTGGCCTGAGTCCTGCAGGCGCTTGAGATGCCTCACATTAAAAAAAATTCTGGATTTTCAAACATACTTCTCAAGTGGGTCGGAGGTGGCGTACTACTTGTCGTGCTCGTGATCGGGTTCTTAGGTTACCTGACACCCGGCATGCGCATCAATTGGGAAACTATTGCCACGATGTGTGGGTTTTAATTGTCTGAGATGCCTGCACTGAAAGATTTTCCTGTCACAGATTACACGCAGCTTTGCGGCTTGCCGGCTCGCTCGACCGCTGTTTTGACCGTCAATAATCGCTTGACCCGAAGTGTGATTCAGTCGCTCGCGGCGCATCACGCGCGCACGGCTGAAATCCCACTGGTCGCACCTTGGTCCGCTTGGCTTTCGCATGTACTTGCACAACTCGGTTTTGAAGAGCATATCCCTGCGCCTGCTTATGTATTGGATAGTTTTTCTGCGCAAACACTCTGGGCAAAAGTGATACAGGATCTCGAAGCCGAGCGTCCGCTGCTTGATATGAACCAAGCTGCCGCAGCGGCGATGCAGGCCGATGCCTTGATGCATGAGTGGGATATTGTTGTAGCAGAAGGCAGTCAGACCGAAGAGTTTCTAAGCTTTGAGCGTTGGCGTGATGGTTATCGAACACGATTGCACGCAATAAATGCGCTTGATCCCAGTCAGCTGATAGAACATATCATTTTGCATCTGGAGAAGCTTTCCAGAGAGGGTGTGTCACGCCAAGTATCGATGCCTACACATGTCGTACTCGCTGGATTTTCTGAAATTTCTCCGCGTATGGGCAGGGTGTTATCCGTCTTGTCGGAGATGGACATCACGATCTCTGTCTTGAGTCAGGGCGATGATCTGTCTGGTCAAGTCAATAGAATCCTTGCTGTTCATGCGCAGGCGGAGTGGCAGGCTGCTGCATATTGGGCCCGGCAACAACTCATGCAGAATCCCGAAAAGCGTTATGCAATCGTTGCCGCGCAGCTGGATCGCGAAGTGCCTTATGCCAGACGCGTGTTGGATCATATTCTGAGACAGGATATGGTTGAGCCACTGGCGTTTAACGTTGCGGTGGCTAGGCCCTTGTCCGAGTGGCGTGCGGGACGTGCGATGCTCGCTTGGTTAAGAACATTTGTATTAATGAAAGACCGTAAGGGTGCAGAGCCTGCAGAGCTTGGTGCGACCTTACTGGCTGGTTATTGTGTCGGTGACTTGAGTGAGATGGGTATGCGCGCGCGGATCGATGCCCGCTGGCGTGACAGACAGATAACGCGTGTGACATTCGCTGGGTGGTCACGTGCACTCGAGCCGCTTTTGCTTTTAGGACCTGCCTGGCAGCTAGCTTGGCAAAAGTGGCAAGACCATCCCAGCCAAGCAGATGCTCAGACGTGGTCTCAAATTTTTCGTTCGACACTTTCTATCATCGGTTTCCCGGGGCACACCCAGCAAAGCTCTGTGGCCTACCAGGTAACAGAAGCGCTTGATGTATTGCTCGATCGATTTGCACGGATGCTTCCGGTGTTAGGCTTGATGCGTGCTTCTGATGCGTGGTCATCTCTTAACCAGTTAGCGCGGAGCTCCGCTTTTCAGCCACAGCGTGATGTAAGTGCGAGACTTGATGTGCTGGGTTTGCTCGAAGCAGAAGGTGGTCGCTGGGATGGGGTCTGGATACTTGGGCTAACGGATGAGGTATTGCCTGCGGCGCCTAAACCTAATCCCTTTATTCCTCTGTCAGCGCTGCGTCTGGCTCAGGCACCTCGTGCGACGCCAGAGCGTGAGTATGAGTGGGCACAACAGATTTACAAACACCTAACCCACACGGCACCAGAAATCATTGTCAGCTCGGCCGCACAGGAGGGAGAGCGGGCTTTAAGAACTTCGC
Source organism: Bordetella parapertussis (assembly GCA_945862495.1). Classification (GTDB taxonomy): domain Bacteria; phylum Pseudomonadota; class Gammaproteobacteria; order Burkholderiales; family Burkholderiaceae_B; genus Zwartia; species Zwartia parapertussis_G. Next base: position 12,696 of record CAMAYM010000009.1, read on the forward strand.
CCTTTATTGCTGCGCTGCTGCCAATACTAAATGTCTGGTCCCCCAAATCAGACACCCTCCACAAACAGGATGTTCTGCAAGAGTTGGTCGATGATCACGGACCCGCCCTGCACACGACAGAGGTGACCGCGGGCGGTGTCAATGTGCTGGAGATCCAGTCGTGTAATCCTCTATGGGGATTTGTGCGGTACAGATTGGGAGTACAAGGCTTAAAACCTTATGCGACGCTTCCTTCAAAAACCTTACGCGGTATTTATCTGCATGCCGTGATGCAGCGCCTCTGGGAAGATTTGCGCACACAGGAGCGTTTAATTGAAAGACGCGATCGCGGTGAGCTTCAGGACTGGTTGAAGGGGCTGTTGCACGATGTCGCTCAACAAAAGCTGCAGGAATATCCTGAAATGTGGCAGCAACTTGAGGCCGAACGTTCTGCGTCAATCGTTTTGCAATGGTTAGATATCGAATCTGCGAGACTACCTTTTACAGTCACTGAGATTGAACAAAAGCGCGTGATGGCGATTGGTTCTGTTTCTAAATTAATGCTTGAGTTGAGATTGGATCGTCTGGATACGCTTTCAAGCGATGAGAGACAGGTGGTGATTGATTACAAGTCAGGTTCTAAATTGCCAAATGTATTAAAAGACTGGAAGCAGTCCAGGCTATTAAATCTTCAGTTGCCGAGTTATGCCGCGCTGATGCTTAGCCATGATTCTTTTAGCCAGGAATCTGAACGCCTTGGTGCGACAGCCGCAGATAGTCTGGCTGGTTTCATCCTCATTCAATTACATAGCAAATCTGTTGCTGCGATTGGCTTGGTCGACCAAGATCTCGGGCTCAAAGGTCCCAAGTCACTCAGCGAGGCAGAATTTGATGATCCCAGCTGGGGTAGTGCCATGCAAAGACTACACAATGCCATCACTCGACTGGCAGATGAGTTTTTACAAGGTGTAGCCATCAATCAGTCTTTTAATGAAAATGACCTGAAGTTTTGTGACGTATTACCGATCTTACGTGTTTATGAGGAAGATCAGGATGACTGAAAAAATCCCTCATGATGCGTCTGTCCGCGCGCGGGCGATTGATCCCAGGCACTCCTTTTTGGTGCAGGCTCCGGCAGGTTCAGGCAAAACTGAGTTGCTCACAGATCGAATTCTGGCCTTACTGGCGATTGTTAAACGCCCTGAGGAAATCGTAGCGATTACCTTTACGCGCAAAGCCGCCGCTGAAATGCATGAAAGGGTATTGCAAAAACTGGTGGCGGGTCTCTCCGACGATCCTCCCGAAAAAACACATGCGCGTAAAAGCTGGGAGCTCGCGCGTTCAGCGCTTGCGAGAGATCAGGAGATGGGTTGGCAACTCTTGCAACACCCAGCGCGACTTTTGATACGCACGATTGACGCTTTTTGTGCCTCGCTCGTGCGCACGATGCCTTGGTTGTCCTCAATGGGTGGTGTGCCAGGCGTGGTCGATGATGCGCGGACGCATTACCTGGCAGCTGCCCGCATGACGCTGGATCTTGCAGATCGTCAAGCGTTTGTTTGCGTCACCGATTTGCTCAAGCATCTGGATTTGGATATCGAGGTCGCCGCCAATGCGCTTGCAGATATGTTGGGTCAGCGTGATCAGTGGTTGCCGTTACTTGAAAAAGGCAATGACCGCGATGTATTGGAATTGAATTTACAGACGGCGATTGAGGTGGATTTGCGCCGTTTGTTAACGCTCATGCCGCTAGGCTGGGCAGCGCAGTTGGCACCTGCAGCCCGACTAGCGGCGGCTGCGCTATCTGAAACGAAGCCGGCGCATGCTTTTGTTGATTTGCTCGATTGGGAGGGCGAGTCCTTTGGCGCTGAAGTTGAGTGTCTGGCGCAATGGCGTGCGCTCGCGCATTTACTCTTAACTAAAGAGGGCACATTGCGGCGCTCGCTGACTATAGCGAATGGATGCCCGCCACAATCTCAGCAAAAAAAATTATTGCAGGAATGGTTGGCTGCGCATGAAGGCAATACGCCTGCAGCCTGGATTGAAAAATTATTTGCGATCGTTACAACGCCTGAGCCTGTCTTTACAGATGAACAGTGGCATATCCTGAGCGCACAAATACAATGTTTATGGTTAGCCTCCGCGCAGCTCATGGTGCAGTTTGCCCAAGCCGGTGAGGTCGACTTCATCGAGATCGCCAGACGCGCAGATCAGGCGCTTGGGCGGGTGGAGGATCCCTCAGAATTACTATTGAAACTTGATGCAAGCATCAGTCATTTGTTGATCGATGAGTTTCAGGATACGAGCCAGTCACAGATTAATTTGCTCAAAAAAATAACCTCTGGCTGGCAGGTCAATGACGGACGTACACTTTTTCTGGTGGGCGATCCGATGCAGTCGATTTATCGTTTCCGCAAAGCGGACGTCGCGCTATTTCTAAAAATTCGCGATCATGGCTTAGCTGACTTGCGCTTGGAGTCTTTGCAGCTCACAGATAACTTCCGCTCCCAAGCGGGTGTGGTGAATTGGGTAAATGCTACTTTTTCAAAGCTGTTGCCTGCCGTTGATGAGCCCGCAGCGGGAGCAATTTCCTATGCACAGTCTCAGGCGTTTCACTCCCAGAGCCTCGATCCTGCGGTCAGTTTTCACCCGGTATTTGTACAGTCTGGCGCAAAAGCTGAAGCCCTTGTCGTGGATCTGGTGCGCGAGGCACTCGACATGTATCCCGACCAACCGCATCCTGTTGCCGTGCTGGTGCGAGCGCGGACGCATTTAAAAGACGTGACGCAACTATTATCCCAGGCTGGAATCGCTTGCCGCGCGGTGGAACTCGTGCCTTTGTATAAGCGTCCGTTTGTGGTGGACCTGGTTCAAATCATCCGTGCCTTGAGTCATCCTGGTGATCGAGCTGCGTGGGTTTCAGTGCTACGTTCACCTTATTGCGGTTTGACGCTCAAGAGTCTGCACGCTTTAGTGTCTGAGGAGCAGCTGGGAGCGGTGCCCGCAATTTTAGAGCGTGCGTTAAAAATCTCTTCAACGGGAAGTCTCTGTTATGCAGAGCAGGTGCTTGAACCTGATGAATATGCGCGCCTGATGGCGACTGTACCCGTGTTGCTGCACGCCTTGAAAGATGATGATACGCGTCCGTTTGCCAACATGATTGAGCGGGTATGGCGTTTGCTAGGAGGGCCTGCGTTGGCACAAGGGACCGGAGACTTGCAGGATGCAGAGCGCGTTTTTCAGTTGATCGAGCAGATGGCGCCGTATGGCGGTCTGGATCTGGATGCGCTCGAGTCAAAACTTGAGAAATTGTTCGCTGCGCCGGATTCTGAAAGTCGTGCGGTTGAAGTCATGACCATGCACAAGGCCAAAGGCCTGCAATTTGAACGTGTCATCCTCTTTGGCCTGCACCATGCGCCGCGCCCCGATCAAAGTCCTTTGGTGCGCATCGAGCAGATTGATGCGCACGTCATGTTTGGTCCGATTAAGCCCCGAGCCAGTGCGGACGCAGATACGTTTTCCAAATACCTCGGCGTACGCGAAAAGCGTCGCGCAGCCTTCGAGGTGGACCGGTTGCTGTATGTCGCTGCGACGCGCGCCAAAGAGTCTTTGCACTTAGTGGCAGAGGTCAAGCTTGATAAGAAAACCGGTCTGCTGGCTGAGCCTGTTTCAGGCAGCTTGTTGGGACGTTTGTGGCCGTATGTACAAAAACCCGAGGTGCCGCAAGGGCTGCAAATCCAGGAGGACGTCGCATCGGATCGACCGGTCCTGACGGGTCAGCCCCTCCGGCGTCGCCTGCATATCCCCCCTGCGTTCCCACTGCACCTTGATTCGCCTCGCAATACGGCCTATGCCTGGCGCGACGCAACGTCCTTTGATCGGGAAATCGGCATCCTTGTGCACGCTTGGCTAGCGCATATTGGCGAACAGGGGTTGGAGGGCTGGACACCTGAGGCCGTTCTTGAGAAGTCATCCTTGATTCACCGTCAGCTCACGCAGGCGGGCTTACCTGTTTCACACGTAGCATTGGCCGTGACTGAGGTCATCGATACGCTGGCGGCGATGCTGACGCATGAGCGTGGGCGCTGGTTATTAAGCCACCCGCAATCTTACCGGGAATGGATGCTCATGGACGCAGCTGGCAAGGTCTCCGTGATCGATCTTGCACTCGCCGATGATCAAGGCTGGTTGGTGGTGGACTATAAAACAGGCCGTCCGGCACAAGGTGAAGCCCAAGAAAATTTTGTGCAACGCATGCGCGAGCGCTACGCACCTCAACTTGAACGCTATTGTCTACAATTGACCGATCTTGATGGTCGAAGTGCACGTGCGGCGCTTTATTTTCCGCAAGATGACCTATGGGTAACGCTCAATTCAGATTGAGGGGCCAAGCCCTGCTAAAATCGAGATTGGCGGGCCCCTTCGCATGGTTCGGCGGTCAATCTGGTCAGGTCGGGAACGAAGCAGCCACAGCCGTGCAGAATTAGTGCCGAAGTCAGGCTCGCCTCTTTAACTTCCGTCTCTGGTCGGTAAAACTTATGAGCTATCTGGTCCTCGCGCGTAAATGGCGCCCTCGCTCGTTCGATACGCTGGTCGGTCAAGACCACGTTGTTCGTGCGCTCACGCACGCTCTGACCACTCAGCGACTCCATCACGCCTGGTTGTTTACCGGTACGCGAGGCGTGGGTAAAACAACGCTTTCCCGAATTTTGGCCAAATCGCTCAATTGTGAAACAGGTATCACGGCAACGCCTTGTGGGGTTTGCCAAGCTTGTACAGAGATCGATCAAGGCCGCTTTGTAGATTATCTAGAGTTAGATGCCGCGTCTAATCGTGGTGTCGATGAAATGACCCAACTGCTCGAACAGGCGGTGTACTCACCTAGCGCGGGTCGTTTCAAGGTCTACATGATCGATGAAGTCCACATGCTGACCGGTCACGCGTTTAATGCGATGCTCAAAACGCTCGAAGAGCCTCCCGCGCACGTCAAATTTATTCTCGCGACCACCGATCCTCAGAAAATTCCTGTCACGGTTTTATCGCGTTGTTTACAGTTCAATCTCAAGCAAATGCCTGGAGAGGCGATTGTCGGTCATCTTGAAAACGTGCTGGGGCATGAGCAAATACCTTTCGAGGTCCCTGCCTTACGCCTACTAGGGCAGGCCGCTGCCGGCTCGATGCGTGATGCCTTGTCTTTAACTGATCAGGCCATCGCCTATAGCGCCAGCAATCTCACCGAAGAAGCCGTGCGTGGCATGCTCGGGACGATTGATCAACGACATCTCGTGCGATTACTGGAGGCTCTGCAATCCGGCCAAGCGGCCGCCGTACTCGAAATTGCCGATGAGTTGGCGACGCGTGGTCTTTCCTATCGCGCTGCCTTGGCTGATCTCGCCGTCCTGTTATCCCGCATCGCAATCGCTCAGCGGGTCAGTGCCGCGGTAGACGAAGCCGACCCGATCGCCACGGACATTCGCAAGTTTGCGATTTCTCTGCATCCGGATGTGGTGCAGTTGTTTTATACCGTTGCGGTGCACAGCCGCTCCGAGCTCGCGATTGCGCCCGATGAATACGCCGGCTTTGTGATGGCTTGCTTGCGGATGCTTTCTTTAGGCGGCACCTCTGGCGTGGCGATGCCTGCGCCTGACGCGACGACCCAGACAATCACGGGCGCACTTTCTACACCTGCTGTAGCAAACACGACCGCTGCCGCTCCAGCACCTGCCTCAGCTCCCGCACCAACCGCTGTTGCCACCCAAGTTGCCGCTTCACCTGCACCTCACTCTTCTCCAGAACCTGATTCAGAACAAGAGCCTGATGACGGGTTCGGTTTTCAGGATCCCGGCGAATATGACGAGTACGCACTCAGCAATGCAGATTTCGATAGGATGCATGCCGCCGCGGATGAGCAGGCAATGGGTCTCAATTCTGTAGCCGTGGTGACGCCTGTTACTCAGCACAATTCAGATACGATCATCCTGCCAGAGCCGTGGGCAGCGTTTGCGGCCAAACTTCCTCTTTCAGGGATGTCGGAGCAGCTTGCCAGACAGTCCGAGTGCGTTGCCGTGTTCAAACAACAACTCACCTTGCGCGTGCCAAGTAAGGCGTTGTCAGAGGGACCGCCAGTCGAGCGCTTGCGTACGGTGCTTAGTGATTACTTTGGCTTCAAGGTCGAGCTGCTCTTTGAAATTGGAGCAGGTGAGGGTTCTTCTGCGCATGCGCTTGATTTGGTGGCGCAGCAAGCGCGACAAGATGCCGCTGAGGTCGCCATCGATCGGGATCCTTTCGTACAGGCACTTATTCAGGATTTTGGTGCCAAGGTTGTCCCCGGATCGATTCGCCCCAGTCAGCTTAATTAGCGCGTTGACCCTACCCATTCTTTAATTTATCTAGGAAATCCAATCATGATGAAAGGACAAATTGCTGGTTTGATGCGTCAGGCGCAACAAATGCAGGAAAATATGAAAAAAGCGCAGGATGCCTTAGGCGACATTTTGGTCGAAGGCGCTTCCGGTGGTGGTTTAGTCAAGGTCACAATGACCTGCCGTCATGATGTCAAACGCGTGTCCATTGATCCGAGTTTGCTCGCGGATGACAAAGATATGCTTGAGGATCTTGTGGCGGCTGCATTTAATGATGCCCTTCGTAAAGCTGAGGCGACCTCGGCAGACAAAATGTCCGCCGTGACTGCTGGTATGCCGTTACCACCCGGAATGAAACTTCCTTTCTAAGATGGAAAAAATCGGTTCTGAACCACAACCGCTACTCGCACTCGTAGACGCACTTAAGCGCCTACCGGGTGTGGGTGTCAGGACTGCGCGCCGCATGGCGTATCACCTGTTGCAACACGATTTGCAAGCGGCAGAACAGCTTGGTCAGGCTTTGACGGAGGCGGTCGAGCGTCTACAGCACTGCGAGCAGTGCAATGGCTTTACCGAAGTGCCCATTTGTGCGACGTGCGATCATCCAGAGCGCGACGAGACCTTGCTTTGTATTGTGGAGACACCCGCTGATCAAAACTCGATCGAGGCGACCCACGGTTACATCGGTTTGTATTACGTGTTGATGGGCAGCCTTGCGCCCCTAGAGGGCAGGGGTCCGGACGAGCTAGATTTTGGACGCGTTTTAAAAAGAGCGGGTAATGGCATCGTGACAGAGGTCATTCTCGCCACCAACTTTACGGCCGAAGGCGAAACTACGGCCCACTACTTGTCCGAGTCTTTACGTGCGCTCGGCGTCAAGGTCACGCGTCTTGCGCGCGGTGTGCCCGCAGGCAGCGAAATAGAGTATGTGGATGCCGGCACGGTCGCATGGGCGTTAATGGAGCGCCGTCCGACCTAATCCGTCGCGCCATCTGCGCCTAGCGTTGTGCGTCAATTAATGCATCGAGCTTGCGTGCGTCCGTGACAAAAGCACGAATGCCTTCGGACAGCTTTTCACTCGCCATCGCATCTTCATTCAACAGAAAACGGAAGCTTTGCTCATCGCAGGGCAGCGTGTGTGGCTGACTGGCGCGCGCATTTTCTGGCGTGAGTGAAGCAGCCAAGTTTGCTTGCGTCTCGCTTAGATTGCCTAAAAGCTCCGGGCTGATGGTCAAAAGATCACAGCCCGCGAGCGCCAAAATCTGACCGGTATTGCGAAAGCTCGCTCCCATAATCTCGGTGGCAATGCCGAAATATTTGTAGTAGTTGTAAATCTTGGTGACGGACAGCACACCGGGGTCATTGGGACCGCTGCTGGCTGACTCATCCCATGCGCTGCCTTGCTGTTTTTTGTGCCAGTCGTAAATACGACCTACGAAAGGGGAAATGAGCTGAACGCGCGCATCCGCGCAAGCGACAGCCTGCGAAAGTGAAAACAGTAGCGTCAAATTACAGCGGATGCCTTCGGACTCCAGCACGCGCGCGGCCTGAATGCCCTCCCACGTCGCTGCAATCTTGATCAGAACGCGATCGCGTCCGATACCCTCAGCCTGATAGAGTGCCATGATCTGGCGAGCGCGGTCGATAGAAGCACGTGTATCAAAGGAAAGACGGGCATCCACCTCAGTTGAGACGCGACCCGGCACAATACTAAGAATTTCTTTTCCAAATGCAACCAACAAGTGGTCCGCCAGAGTCTCTTTGGGGGCGGTGGGGTGTGCCTTAACGCAACGCGCCAGCATAGGGCGGTAAGCATCTTGCTGGACAGCCTTCAAAATGAGAGAAGGATTGGTGGTCGCATCGGTCGGCTGATAGCGTTTCATGCTCTCAAAGTCGCCGGTGTCTGCTACAACGGTGGTGTGCATGCGTAAAGATTCGAGAAGGCTGGCCATCGGGTTATACTTCCAAGGTTTGCTTACTAGATTTGATGCCGGGGTTAATTGTGCTGCCAAATATATTTGATGAAATCGAGCTAAAGAACCCAGGGTCTGATACTAAAACAATTGCCATTTTAGCGTTGGCTGATGGTACCGTGTTTCGAGGCATTTCGATCGGTGCTCCGGGTCATACCGTTGCCGAGGTGGTGTTCAACACCGCCATGACAGGTTACCAAGAGATTTTGACAGATCCGAGCTACAGCGGCCAGATCGTGACGCTGACCTATCCTCATATCGGCAATACCGGCGTCAATCTCGAAGACGTCGAATCCACCAAAATCCACGCCGCAGGCCTGATTGTTCGTAACTGCCCCGCACGCTTGTCCAACTTTCGCTCGACCCAGTCCTTGCCCGCTTATCTCAAGTCGCAAGGGATTGTCGCGATTGCTGAAATCGACACCCGCAAGTTGACACGTATCCTCCGAGAGGGCGGTGCCCAAGGGGGTTGTATTTTTGTTGGTGATGATGCGGAACAAGCACTGAAACTGGCAAAAGCGTTTCCTGGTATGTCGGGTCAGGATTTGGCCAAGGTCGTCTCTGCCACCAAAAACGCCACTTGGACGGAGTCCACATGGCAGTTAGGCGAAGGCTTTGGTAAAAACGACAGTCAGACGCCTCATGTGGTCGCCTATGACTTTGGCGTCAAGTCCAATATTTTGCGCTTGCTCGTCGAACGTGGGTGCCGCATAACGGTGGTGCCCGCGCAAACGACTGCCGAGCAGGTTTTAGCACTCAATCCAGACGGAGTGTTTCTCTCCAACGGCCCAGGCGACCCAGACCCTTGTGGCTACGCCATTGCCGCGACCAAGGTTTTTCTTGAGCGCAAGCTCCCGACATTTGGCATTTGCCTCGGCCACCAGATTATGGGCCTGGCCTTGGGTGCCAAGACCGTCAAGATGAAAACAGGCCATCACGGCTCCAATCATCCTGTTCAGGATCTAGCGACAGGACGCGTGTTCATCACCGCCCAAAATCATGGCTTCGCAGTGGATGCCAACACGCTCCCCGCGAATGCCCGCGTGACACACATTTCATTGTTTGACGGCACCTTGCAGGGCTTTGCGCTCACGGACCGCCCAGCATTTTGTTTTCAAGGGCACCCCGAAGCCAGCCCTGGACCGCACGATATCGTGGTCCTGTTCGATCAATTCATGAGCCTGATGGCCGGTAAACAATAAAGAGTCACCATGCCTAAGCGTACAGACCTAAAAAGTATTCTCATCATTGGCGCAGGCCCGATTATCATCGGTCAAGCCTGCGAATTCGATTACTCCGGTGCCCAGGCTTGTAAAGCCCTAAAGGCGGAGGGTTACCGCACCATTTTGGTCAACAGCAACCCTGCGACCATCATGACGGACCCAGAAACTGCCGATGTCACTTATATCGAGCCCATTACCTGGCAAGTCGTAGAAAAGATTATTGAAAAAGAGCGTCCTGATGCGGTGTTGCCCACCATGGGTGGACAGACAGCGCTCAACTGCGCCCTCGATCTCGATAAGCACGGTGTATTGAAAAAATACAATGTGGAGTTGATCGGCGCCAACGCGCACGCGATTGAAAAAGCTGAAGATCGTCAAAAATTCAAGGTCGCGATGTCTGCAATCGGACTCGAGTCCGCACGATCCGGGGTCGCGCATACCCTCGAAGAAGCATGGGAAGTTCAAAAGCGCATCGCGACTGAAGTTGGGACCTCAGGTTTTCCCGCCGTGATTCGCCCGAGCTTTACGCTGGGTGGCAGCGGCGGTGGAATCGCCTACAACGCCGAAGAGTTCGAGACCATCTGCCGTCGCGGTCTTGAGGCCTCGCCCACCAGCGAGTTGCTGATCGAAGAATCGCTGCTCGGCTGGAAAGAGTTTGAAATGGAAGTTGTGCGCGACAGCGCTGACAACTGCATTATTGTTTGCTCGATCGAAAACCTCGATCCGATGGGTGTGCACACGGGCGACTCCATTACGGTTGCGCCCGCACAGACCTTGACCGACAAAGAATATCAAATCATGCGTAACGCCTCGATCGCGGTGTTGCGCGAGATTGGTGTGGATACCGGCGGCTCAAACGTTCAGTTCGCCGTCAATCCCGACAATGGTCGAATGATCGTCATTGAGATGAACCCACGTGTGTCACGTTCCTCTGCGCTCGCCTCCAAAGCAACGGGTTTCCCCATCGCCAAGGTTGCCGCCCGCTTGGCTGTTGGTTACACACTCGATGAGCTGAAGAATGAAATCACTGGTGGTGCGACGCCTGCCTCCTTTGAGCCGACGATCGACTACGTGGTCACCAAGGTGCCACGTTTTGCTTTCGAAAAATTCCCGACTGCTGATGCACGTCTGACCACACAGATGAAATCTGTGGGCGAGGTGATGGCGATTGGTCGCACCTTTCAGGAGTCCTTCCAGAAAGCGCTGCGCGGCCTCGAGGTTGGTGTAGATGGTCTCAATCAAAAAACGACTGATCGCGAAAAAATCCAAATCGAACTCGGTGAGCCCGGCCCCGAGCGGATCTGGTACGTAGGCGATGCCTTCGCTCAGGGCTTTAGCCTTGACGAAGTGCACCAACTGACCAAGATTGATCCCTGGTTCTTGTCACAGATCAAAGAAATTGTTGATATCGAACTCGCACTCGAACAACGCACGTTGGCAGATCTTGATGTCGAAACACTCTTGCAACTCAAGCGTCGTGGCTTCTCAGATCGTCGCTTAGCGTTTTTACTCGACACCGTCGAAGCCGAAGTGCGTAAGTTACGTCACCAGTACAACGTCCGTCCTGTGTATAAACGCGTTGATACATGCGCGGCTGAGTTTGCGACTGATACTGCCTACCTCTATTCGACCTACGAACAAGAGTGTGAGGCTGCGCCCACTGATCGTAAAAAAATCATGGTGCTCGGTGGTGGACCCAACCGTATTGGTCAGGGTATTGAGTTTGATTATTGCTGCGTACATGCAGCCCTGGCATTGCGCGAAGATGGTTACGAGACCATCATGGTCAATTGCAACCCAGAGACGGTATCGACCGATTACGACACCTCAGATCGCCTCTACTTTGAGCCACTGACCCTTGAGGACGTGCTTGAAATCGTCCACAAGGAAAAGCCAGTGGGCATCATTGTCCAATACGGTGGCCAGACCCCCTTGAAACTCGCCCGCGCACTTGAGGCCAATGGTGCACCGATTATCGGTACCAGCCCAGAGTCGATCGACGTTGCAGAGGATCGCGAGCGTTTCCAGAAGCTCCTCAACAAGCTCAATTTGCGTCAGCCGCCTAACCGCACGGCGCGTACCGAAAGCGAAGCACTCAACCACGCCCAGGAAATTGGTTATCCCTTGGTCGTGCGTCCAAGCTACGTGCTGGGCGGCCGTGCGATGGAAATCGTGCACGAGCAAATTGATCTCGAGCGCTACATGCGTGAGGCCGTCAAGGTCAGTAATGATTCTCCAGTATTGCTGGATCGCTTTTTGAATAATGCGATTGAAATCGATGTGGATTGCTTGTGCGATGGTCAAGAGGTATTTATCGGTGGTGTGATGGAGCACATCGAGCAGGCGGGTGTGCACTCGGGTGACTCCGCATGCTGCTTGCCACCATACTCTTTGTCTCCTGAGATGACCGAGGAAATCAAGCGACAGACCGCACTGATGGCGCGCGCATTGAATGTGAAAGGTTTGATGAATGTTCAGTTCGCTGTGCAAAATGGCGATGTCTACGTGCTTGAGGTCAATCCTCGTGCTTCGCGTACCGTCCCCTTTGTGTCCAAGGCCACGGGCTTGCAGTTGGCAAAAATTGCCGCACGCGCCATGGCAGGGCAGTCACTGGCTTCGCAAGGGATTACCAAAGAAGTTGTGCCGCATTATTTCTCGGTCAAAGAAGCCGTATTCCCCTTCGTTAAGTTCCCGGGTGTCGATACGATTCTCGGACCCGAGATGAAGTCGACCGGCGAAGTGATGGGCGTTGGCGAGACCTTTGGCGAGGCTTTTGTCAAATCTCAAATGGCTGCGAGCGTCAATCTGCCTGAGTCGGGTACGGTCTTTATTAGCGTGAAAAACGCAGACAAGCCCAAGGCGGTTCAAGTTGCACGCGGTCTGCATGCGCTAGGCTTCAAGGTGGTCGCGACCCGCGGCACTGCAGCGGCGATTCAAGAAGCGGCGATTCCTGTGGCCGTCGTCAACAAGGTCGCCGAGGGTCGCCCGCATATCGTCGACATGCTCAAAAACGGCGAAGTCTCACTCGTGATCAACACTGTCGAAGAGCGCCGTAACGCGATCACCGACTCTCGCGCGATCCGAACCCAAGCCTTGGCTGCACGTGTGACTTACTACACGACGATCGCAGGTGCACTTGCAGCGGTCGAAGGGATGCAATACTTGCGTGAAGGTCTCGGGATCAAGGTGTATTCACTGCAGGACTTGCACCGCTCGCTCGCTTCTTAACTTCACTTTAGGCAGACTGGCTGATGACGCTTCCCTACACCGGATTACGTGTTTTAGACATCAGTCAGGGCATTGCAGGGCCCTATTGCGCGCATATTTTGTGGCAACAGGGTGCTGACGTGATCAAGGTCGAGCCTCCTGCGGGAGACTGGATTCGTTCTATCGGTGTCAGCAAGGGTGAGCATAGCGCGTACGGCATTCAAAATAGTGCGGGCAAAAAAGCGCTCGCGCTCGATGCACGCACGACAGACGGCAAGAAAATTTTGTACGACATGGCGCTGCAAGCGGACGTCATCGTGCAAAACTTTCGTCCTGGTGTCGCGCAGCGACTCGGTGTTGGCTACGAGGATCTCTCCAAACTCAAGCCTGAGCTTATTTACGTCTCGATTAGCGGTTACGGTCCGGATGGTCCGTATGCGGATGCACCCGCAACAGACTCTGTGATGCAGTCCGATAGCGGCTTGATGTTCTCCAATCAGGATGAGCACGGTACGCCCAGGCGCTTGGGCGTGTTGGCAGCCGACATCATGACAGGTTTATACGCCTCGCAAGGCGCTGCAACGGCGCTCTACCAGCGGTTGGCGCGCAAGCAAGGATCGCATATTGAAGTGAGTTTGTTCGAGGCCTGTGCTGCGTTTCAAGGTATGTGCTTTCTTGAGGAGGCGATCGCGGGCAAACGACCTTTCGGTTCTGTTAGCGCACCTAACGGCGTCTTTGAAACCTCAGACGGCAAGGTGTCGATCGTGACGGTTCATACAGGACACTTTCACAATATCTGTGCGGCGATGGGGCGAGACGAGTGGAAAACAGATCCGCGCTTTATCGATAATCACATTCGCTTTGAAAATAGAGAGGCCTTGCGCGAGGCAATGAGTCAGCAACTACGTCTACACTCGACCGCGCATTGGACCGCTTTGTTTAAACAGCACGACGTCCTACATGCTGTGGTGCGTGATTATCAAGGCGTGCTCAATCATCCTCAGGCCATTCACCTCAATCTCGTGCAACAACTCGATCAACCAGGCATTGGCGTGCTGCCCTACATCGGTATTCCGATGCATCCCCACCGTCGCCCTGTTGAACCTTCACCTCGGATTGGCGAGCACTCGATTGAGATTCTTGAGCAGTTGGGCTTGACCCACGAGACGATCGAGCAACTCATCGCTTCAGGTGTCGTGAAACAGGCAGGTCGTTAAACGTGGCCGTTTTCATCACAGGTGCAAGCAGCGGACTTGGTGCAGCGTTGGCGCGCCACTATGCTGCAGAGGGGCATGTCCTTGGCTTGCTGGCGCGTCGCGGTGACAGGCTCAGAGATCTTGTCGCCACCTTGCCAGGATCGCATCTCCTCTATGTGGTTGATGTGTGTGAGCGCCAGGCCTTGCACGCGGCGGCCGAAGACTTCATACAAAAAGTGGGTTACGTCGACATCGTGATCGCCTCTGCTGGAATTAGTGCGGGAACCTTGACCGAACAAAAAGATGACTTTGGGGTGTTCAAAGCGATTTTTGACACCAACGTCTTGGCGACGGTTTCAACGTTTGAGCCCTTTGTGCCGCTCATGAAGCAGGCTAGGGCAGGTACCTTAGTTGGAATTGCCTCCGTCGCAGGCGTGCGGGGTCTGCCCGGTGCAGGTGCCTACAGTGCATCTAAGTCTGCGGTGACGACCTATTGCGAAAGCTTGCGCTTGGAACTTAGACCTTTTGGTGTCGGCGTGGTAACCATTTCGCCGGGTTATATCAAAACAGAGATGACGGCGAAAAACCCTTACAGTATGCCTTTTTTGCTCGACGCTGACGTATTCGCCAAACGCGCAGCACGTGCAGTAAAGCGCCAAGATTCGTATATCGTGATTCCTTGGCAGATGGGGATCGTTGGAAAAATCATGCGCGCGCTCCCAAACTGGCTGTATGACAAGCTGGCCGTCAATGCGCCCCGCAAGCCCCGCCAACCCCGCCAGCCTTAAATATCAAACACATTCGCGTTGAAACGTAAGCCCAATCAGGGTGTCACGTCGCTTTGGGCGGCACCCTCTAAATGCGCGACCTCACCCCAGCTTAAGATTTCCCAACGTTCTGGTGAAATACGCAAGCGATTCAAACTGGCATTGAGCAGCGGTGCTTCACGTGTGGCTTGCAAGCCCACCTGGCTAGCATGCCGCCAAATAATATCCATCGCACCGCCATGGCTCACCACCATCACGCGTTCTCCCACGTGCTTTTGAGCCAGCTGATTCAGTGCGCCGATCACGCGGGTGTGAAAGACGCCGAGCGATTCGCCTTTGGGTAACGCTGCGTCCGGATCACGGCTGCGCCAGACCTTTGCAGCCTCGGGCTCGTGTTGGTCCATTTCATGAAAGATCAAACCTTGCAAGACGCCAAAGTGACGCTCACGCACTCCCGGTTCAATTTCTACCGTCAGACCGACTGCGTCCGCCACGATGCTTGCCGTGTGGTGCGCGCGTTTCAAGTCGCTGCTGTAGATGGCATCTAGACGCGTGCCTGACGCATTTAACTGTTTGACATGTTGGGCCAGTGACTGTGCTTGCGCGATGCCATTTTCATTCAGCCCGATGTCTTCCCAACCTTGCACGCGACGCACCACGTTCCAAGGCGTTTCGCCGTGCCGAACTAGCCAGATTTCAGTCATGCTGTGTATCCATACTCAAAATAGATGATTCAGTGTACTGCCCGATATTATTGCTCGGCGAACGCACGCTCAATCACAAAGTCGCCCGGTCGTGTGGTGTTGCCCTCTTTAAACTCGCGGTCTTCCAGCATCTTTTTGAGATCACGCAACATCTCCGGGCTGCCGCAAATCATGATGCGGTCTTGCTCACGGTCCAGCGTCGGCACACCCAGGTCAGTAAAGAGCGTATTGTTTTCGATCAGCGTTGTGATGCGTCCCGTATGCGTAAACGCTTCACGTGTCACGGTTGGGTAATAGCGCAGCTGTTTGCGCACCATCTCGCCTAAAAACTCGTGTTGAGGCAAGGTTTGGGTCAAATAGTCGTGATAGGCAAGTTCAGCGACTTCGCGCACACCATGCACCAAGATGACCTCTTCGAATTTTTCATATGTCTCCGGGTCGCGAATCACGCTCAAAAAGGGCGCCAAACCCGTGCCAGACGCAAACATATACAGACGCTTGCCGGGCAATAGATAGTCGATCAACAAAGTGCCGGTGGGTTTACGACCCACCACGATCGCATCACCCACCTGAATGTGTTGCAAACGCGAGGTCAGTGGACCGTCTTCGACTTTAATGCTCAGAAACTCGAGATGCTCTTCATAGTTGGCGCTTGCGATGCTATAGGCACGCAAAAGGGGCTTGTCGTTCACCCGTAAACCGATCATTGTGAAATGACCGTTACTGAATCTCAGCGAAGGATCCCGCGTCGTCGTAAAGCTAAAGAGACGGTCTGTCCAGTGATGCACACTGAGGACTTTTTCTTCGTTAAAGGCACTCATTCTGATTTTCTTTATGACGGACAATAAAAAACTATAACAAATATGCGGGTGATCCTTCGCCAAGTTGACCGTTATCTCAGGTAAAAGCACAGCCTACGCGCGATTTGGTTAACGTTTTTTGCTGAGGCGGCTATAGTGTTTACTCGCAGGGATGATTCATAGAAATTTTGAAAAGCTGTCAGAGGAAAAGACATGAGTGTGCAGACTCCATTTAAGTGGACCCGCTTAGTACTAAAAGTCACCGCAATCATGGCGTTTTCGTCAGCTGCGTTCGCACAGGGCACTATCAAGATAGGTGAAATTAATAGCTACAAGGCGCAACCTGCTTTTCTCGAACCGTATAAAAAAGGCATGGAGCTCGCGGTCGAGCAGATCAATGCGGCAGGTGGACTCAATGGAAAAAATGTCCAGCTCATTACGCGCGATGACAATGCCAACCCAGGCGATGCGGTGCGGGTGGCTGAAGAGCTGATTTCTCGGGATAAAGTCGATGTATTGACGGGATCGTTCCTTTCTCACATCGGTTTGGCCCTGACCGACTTTGCCAAACAGAAAAAGGTATTTTTCCTGGCCAGCGAGCCGTTGACAGACAAAATCGTCTGGCAAAACGGCAATCGCTACACGTACCGTTTGCGCACCTCCACCTACATGCAGGTCGCGATGTTGGTGCCAGAGGCGGCTGCAATGAAAAAGAAACGCTGGGCCATTGTGTATCCCAATTACGAATACGGCCAGTCCGCTGCAGCCACATTTAAAACGCTCCTTAAAGCGGCTCAGCCAGATGTCGAGTTTGTTGCTGAACAGGCACCTCCACTGGGCAAGCTCGACGCAGGCAGCGTGGTTCAGGCTTTAGCCGATGCCAAGCCCGATGCAATTTTCAATGTGCTCTTTGGTGCGGATCTCGCAAAATTTGTGCGTGAAGGCAACACCCGTGGCTTATTTAAAGGTCTTGAGGTGGTGAGCTTGCTGACAGGTGAGCCTGAGTATCTCGATCCTCTCAAAGACGAAACGCCTAACGGCTGGTTGGTGACAGGCTACCCTTGGTATGGCATCAAGACACCTGAGCATGAGACGTTTCTCAAGGCTTATCAGGCGCGCTTTAAGGACTATCCGCGCCTGGGTTCTGTGATCGGCTACAGCACCATTATGTCTCTCGCGGCAGGCATTCAAAAAGCCAAAAGTACCGAGACGCAAGCCATGATTGCGGCCTTTAGCGGCTTGCAACTGATGACGCCTTTTGGTCCGATCACCTATCGTCCAGAGGATCATCAGTCGACAATGGGTAGTTTTGTGGGGCGCACGAAAAATGAGGGTGGTAAAGGCGTGATGGTAGATTTTCGCTACTTGGACGGCACAGCATTTTTGCCAAGTGCGGCCGAGGTTAAAAAGCTGCGACCGGCTGACTAAACACGCACCCCACATCGTATGGATTTTGCTAGTTTCATTGTTCAACTCTTAAACGGTCTGGCCGGCGCCTCCTCCTTATTTTTGGTGGCCGCTGGGCTGTCGTTGATCTTTGGTGTGACGCGCATTGTCAACTTTGCGCATGGTTCTTTTTTCATGGTGGGCATTTATGTCGCCTACAGTTTTGTCACTCAATTTTCTGCCACCATCGGATTTTGGCCCGCACTCCTCGCGGCACCGCTTGTCGTAGGCGTGCTCGGCGCTCTGGTCGAAATGACGCTCATGCGGCGTATTTATCGTGCACCTGAGCTGTTCCAGTTGCTGGCAACCTTTGCGTTAGTGCTTGTCATTAAGGACGCCGTCTTGTGGATTTGGGGTCCAGAGGAGCTGCTTGGACCGCGTGCGCCTGGCTTTAAATCCGCGGTGCAAATCTTAGGACGTAGCTTTCCGACTTACGACTTATTGCTGATCGTGCTGGGGCCTGTGGTGCTTGGCTTATTGTGGTTGTTGCTGACCCGAACGCGCTGGGGCACGTATGTGCGTGCTGCGACTCAAGATCGGGAAATGGTCTCTGCGCTTGGTGTAAACCAGGCCTGGTTATTCACGAGCGTGTTTGCCCTGGGTGCCTTTCTTGCCGGCTTGGGAGGTGCGCTTCAGCTTCCGCGCGAACCCGCTAGCCTGGAAATGGATCTCAATATTATTGGCGCCGCTTTTGTCGTGGTGGTGGTCGGCGGTATGGGCTCCGTTCCGGGGGCGTTTGTAGCCGCGTTACTTATTGCAGAAATCAAAGCCATTTGCATCTGGTTAGGTATCGTCACGATTTTTGGCGTAGAAATTTCCTTTTCTAAACTGACGCTCGTGGTGGAGTTTTTAGTCATGGCGACGGTGCTCATGCTTAGACCTTGGGGGCTACTCGGTCGACCCCAGCCACCTGCGCGACACGTTGCCCAAGCTGAGGCGCCTTTGCGCGCGTCCGGCATCTGGAGCATGCGCTTGTGGGGAGTTGGGGTTGCCTTACTCGTCGCCTTGCCTTGGCTCACGCGCGCTTCTCCATATGTGACGATTTTGAGCATTGATTTGCTAGTGGCGGTGCTGTTTGCGACAAGCTTGCATTTCATCATGGGACCCGCTGGGATGCATTCTTTTGGACATGCTGCCTACTTTGGGTTGGGCGCGTACGGGGCGGCCTTGCTTTTAAAGTATGCAGGGGTGCCCATGGAGGCGGCGTTGTTGCTCGCGCCTGTCGTGGCAGTGCTTGGTGCGGCTCTATTTGGTTGGTTTAGCGTGCGCTTGTCTGGTGTCTATCTTGCCATGCTCACGCTCGCTTTTGCCCAGATCACTTGGGCCGTGGTGTTTCAGTGGGATGGGTTGACAGGCGGTAGTAATGGTCTGACAGGCGTGTGGCCGGCGCTTTGGTTGACGGACAAACAGCACTACTACTGGTTGACGTTGGCCTTGGTGGTCGCCACAGTGTGGTTATTACGCCGTATGCTGCACGCGCCGTTTGGTTATGCCATGCGCGCCGCGAGAGATTCAGCCTTGCGTGCAGAGGCCATCGGCCTCCATGTCAAACGTATTCAGTGGTGCGCCTTTATGATTGCTGGTGGATGTGCGGGCTTGGCTGGCGCCTTATTCGCCTTTTCAAAAGGCAGTATCTCGCCCGAGGTGTTGCATGTGAGCAAGTCAGTCGATGGGCTCGTGATGGTGTTGCTAGGCGGGATTCAAACTTTGTCGGGACCCATTGTGGGAGCGCTATCGTTTACTTGGCTGCACGATACGGTTGCGCGCAATACTGAATACTGGCGTGCCATGCTGGGGGCCATCATTTTGTTATTGGTCTTGTTGTTTCCAGAGGGCCTTGCCGGCGCCGCGCGTCGCATCTTTACTCGACAAGGTGCGCGATGAGTTTGCTCACGGTCAAGGATCTGGGAAAATCTTTCGGCGGTGTGGCTGCGGTCGACGGCGTCAGTTTTTCAATCCGCCCAGGCGAGCTGCTGGCCTTGATCGGACCCAACGGCGCAGGGAAGACGACTACTTTTAATATGATTAACGGACAATTACGGGCCGACCGGGGATCAGTGCGTTTGTCTGAACAAGAGCTGCTCGGTCGGGCGCCGCGCGACATTTGGCGCATGGGTGTGGGCCGAACCTTTCAGATCGCTGAGACCTTTGCCTCGCTCACCGCATTGGAAAATGTACAAATGGCGCTGCTATCGCATCAGCGACGCTTGTTCTCGTTCGTTAAGCCCGTGCGTGATTATTCTCAAGATCGGGCCCGAGCGTTGCTTGAACAAGTTGGTATGGCAGAGCAAGCTGAGCGTGCTTGCAGCGCGCTCGCCTATGGTGACGTCAAACGTGTAGAGCTCGCAATGGCCCTGGCCAATGACCCAAAACTACTCTTGATGGATGAGCCTACGGCAGGAATGGCTCCTCAGGAGCGTCACGCTTTAATGGCGCTGACCAAACGTTTAGTCATTGAGCAAAATATTGCCGTGCTCTTTACCGAACACAGCATGGACGTCGTCTTCGCTTTTGCTGATCGTGTGATCGTGTTGGCACGGGGACGTTTGATTGCGCAAGGCTCGCCTGCTGAAGTCCGTCGCGACCCTCTAGTACAAGAGGTCTACTTTGGGACCGGTGCGACCTTTGGTGCGCAGACAGGGGATTCGCATGCGTGACCCAAACCAACATCAGCCTGCTTTATTAACGGTAGAGAATCTCTGCGCCTGGTATGGGGGTGCGCAAATATTGTTTGACGTCAATCTTGACGTCAGGCGCGGCGAAGTCGTGGCGTTAATGGGACGTAACGGGGCGGGTAAGTCGACCACACTCAAGACCCTGATGGGCCTGATGGAGCGACGCACAGGCTGCGTGACATGGATGGGGCGTGATATTTCAGCGCAACCTTCATATCGCATCGCTGCATCTGGTCTAGGCTATGTGCCTGAGGATCGACGGATATTTACCGATTTGACTGTGCTTGAAAACTTAGCCGTTGGATGTCAGTCACCGCGTCGTTGGCCAGAGGGAACACCTGCGCCCGTGTGGACGGTCGAGCGTGTGTTTGCGCTATTTCCCAATCTGGCATCCATGTCAGAGCGGTTGGGGGGGCAAATGAGCGGTGGTGAGCAGCAAATGCTGACCGTGGCCCGCACCCTAATGGGCAATCCTTTTTTGGTGTTGCTGGATGAGCCCTCTGAGGGTGTGGCTCCCATTGTGGTGGAACAAATGGTAAAGATGATTCTTGAACTCAAACGCCAGGGCGTAAGTATTTTGTTGTCTGAGCAGAATCTTCACTTCGCGCGCTTGGTGTGCGATCGTGTGGTCCTGCTTGAAAAGGGTCAGATTCGTTTTTCAGGGTCTTTCGCTGAGCTCGATCAGCGCGCGCAGATTAAACAGAACTATTTGACGATGTAAAAAGCATACTTGCCGAGGTGCTGCAGCCTTGTTTGACTTGGGTGCTTGCTTTTGCTGCCGACTTTGCTCACAATAGAGTCCTGATCACCACCCCGGCTTCGCATCGATCCGGGGTTTTGCTTTTTGGGAAAAATACTATGGCCACTATTCCTCTTACCGTGCGCGGGGCCGAGCGCTTGCAAGCCGAATTGCATCGCCTCAAACACGTCGAACGTCCCGCAGTGATCAATGCGATCGCAGAGGCACGTGCGCAGGGCGACTTGTCTGAAAATGCTGAGTACGACGCCGCACGCGAACGTCAGGGTTTTATTGAAGGTCGCATTAGCGAGCTTGACGGCACTTTGTCCAACGCACAACTCATTGATCCAACCTTACTGGATGCCGATGGTCGCGCCGTGTTTGGCTCAACCGTTGAAATCGAGGATCTCGAGTCGGGCGAAAAGGTCACCTACCAGATCGTGGGTGACGTTGAGGCTGATATTCGTGCCAACCTCATTTCTGTTTCGAGCCCCGTTGCGCGTGCATTGATCGGTAAATATGAGGGCGACACCGTGCAGGTACAGGCGCCCTCGGGTATTCGTGAGTTTGAGATTGTCAGTATCAAATATCTCTGACTTTTCAATCGAGATATTCGTCACGCTCTGTTAGCGTTTGGGCGGCGGACGTTTGCGAGCTGTCAATCCCGCTGCGCCACGACGTGCTCCCGCCCGTAATGACAGTGCGCTGCGACGTGGAATGGCATGTGCGGTATCCTTAGTACCTGTGGCGCGTGTGCTTGGGCGTGCTGGACGGTCACCCGAAAATACGCGGGGGCGGTCCATATCCTCTTCACCATCTCGTTCGGCGCGTGAGCGGCGAGAAGGTTTTTCAAGCTTTTTGCCCTCAGCGGCGAGCTTTTTAGGTGTATGAGGTTCGGAGGGTTTGCGTTTAGCGGGCGAAGTTGGTGCAGGGCTGGTCTTGAGGTAGGTGCCTTTTGCGCCGTAGCGGTACAAAATTAGCATTTTGCCCAGGTGATGAACTGGGGCACAAGAAAGCGCCTCACAGATTGCACTGAGCATTTCCTCGCGCGCCTCTCGATCTGCAGTGCCAGCACGAACTTTGATGAGTTCGTGCGCAGACAAGTTTAGATCGATTTCTTTTAGTACTGCCTCAGTCAGGCCATTGTCACCAATTAGGACGACAGGGCGTAGAGGATGGGCAGCAGCACGAAGGGCGCTGCGTTCGCGTGGGGTAAGTTCCATAATAGTCATAAGGTAGATTGTACGGGAATGGCCAAGAACAAATTTTCAAAAGAGTGGGTGATGCAACATATCAACGACCCATTCGTCAAATTAGCCACGCAAAAAGGGTATCGTGCCCGTGCGGCCTTCAAGTTAACCGAAATTTTGGACGCCGAAAAGCTGATGCGGCGCGGTGATGTGATTGTTGACTTGGGCTCGGCCCCTGGTAGTTGGTCTCAAGTCGCACGTGAAAGGCTGGTGGGTAAGGCGGGTGTGATCGATGGGCGAATCTTGGCCATGGATATCTTGCCGATGGAACCCATTGCGGGCGTAGAGTTTCTTCAGGGAGACTTTAGTGAAGAAGAAGTGCTGAACACGCTAAATGCGATGCTTGGTGAGACTAAGGTTGATTTGGTTCTGTCGGATATGGCACCCAATTTATCTGGTGTGGGCATGGCGGATGCTGCCCGCGTTCAAATTGTGATTGAATTAGCGCTTGAATTTGCGCTTTTGCACCTCAAACCTGAAGGCGCACTGATCGTAAAAGCATTCCACGGGAGCGGATTTTCACAAGAAGTCGAGAGTTTTAAGCGCCATTTCAAGCGTGTGGTCGAGCGTAAACCTAAGGCCTCGCGTGATCGTTCTTCTGAAACTTTTCTGATCGCCAAGGGTCTCAAGAAATAAGCGAGTCACCTCGGCGCTGCGCACATTGCGCGATGTCGTCCAATTTGTTTGTGTTGCTTTTGATTTTGCTCAACTTTTGATCCCTTAAGCGGGTAGGGAATGAACTGAGAGAAGGCTCAGAACAGAGTAGAATTACATATAGCTGAATCGAAAAATTCCCTCACGAGGGTTAACGCTTGTAAGAATGACAAGCAGGAGATTTTCCTTGAATAACTCGTTTTCTAAAGTAGCAGTTTGGATGGTGATCGCGCTGGTCCTGTTTACGGTGTTTAAACAGTTCGACAGCCGCGCGCCATCCCAAGACTCGGTCAGTTACACCCAGTTCATGGATGATGCCAAGGCAGGCAAAATTCGCAAGGTTGATGTGCAGAGCGATGTGCTTCACGTCACGCCTGACGCGGGTCGTCCTTACACGTTGACTTCGCCCGGCGATATCTGGATGGTGTCAGACCTGATGAAAGCAGGTGTTCAGGTCTCAGGCAAGGCACGCGAAGAGCCCTCATTCCTGATGAGTATTTTTGTGTCGTGGTTCCCGATGTTGTTGCTGATCGGCGTGTGGGTATTTTTTATGCGTCAGATGCAGGGTGGCGGCAAAGGCGGCGCCTTTAGTTTCGGTAAGTCACGTGCCCGCCTGCTGGATGAGTCCACCAACGTGGTGACCTTTGCTGACGTGGCAGGTTGCGATGAGGCAAAAGAGGATGTCCAGGAACTGGTCGATTTCTTGCGCGATCCCACCAAGTTTCAAAAACTTGGCGGCCATATTCCGCGTGGCGTGTTGATGGTGGGTTCACCTGGTACAGGTAAAACACTGTTGGCCAAAGCGATCGCTGGTGAAGCCAAGGTTCCTTTCTTTAGTATCTCAGGCTCAGACTTCGTGGAAATGTTTGTCGGTGTCGGCGCATCCCGCGTACGCGACATGTTTGAAAACGCTAAAAAGCATTCTCCTTGCATCATTTTTATTGACGAAATTGATGCAGTCGGTCGTCAGCGTGGCGCAGGCCTCGGTGGTGGTAACGACGAGCGCGAACAGACGCTCAACCAGCTCCTAGTCGAAATGGATGGTTTTGAGACAGGCGTCGGTGTCATTGTGATTGCAGCGACCAATCGTCCCGATGTTCTAGATGCAGCCTTGCTTCGCCCCGGTCGTTTTGATCGTCAGGTGGTCGTACCTTTGCCGGACATTCGCGGTCGCGAGCAGATCCTGCATGTACACATGCGCAAGGTCCCGCTATCGCAAAACGTCAACGCGCACGTGTTGGCCCGCGGCTGCCCCGGTTTTTCAGGTGCAGATTTAGCGAACCTGGTGAACGAGGCCGCACTGTTTGCCGCACGTCGTAATGGTCGCACCGTCGATATGTCTGATTTTGAAAAAGCAAAAGACAAAATCATGATGGGTGCTGAGCGTCGTTCCCTTGTGATGCCCGAAGAAGAGCGTCGCAACACGGCTTATCACGAGTCCGGTCATGCGATTGTGGCGCGTATGCTGCCCAAGACAGATCCTGTGCACAAAATCACAATTATTCCTCGTGGTCGTGCACTGGGTGTCACGATGCAGTTGCCCGAAGGCGATCGCTACAGCATGGACAAAGAGCGCTTGCTGTGCACGATTGCCGTGCTGTTCGGTGGTCGCATCGCTGAAGAGTTGTTCATGAATCAAATGACGACTGGCGCTTCCAATGACTTTGAGCGCGCCACTGCGATTGCACGTGACATGGTGACACGCTATGGCATGACGGCTGAACTCGGCCCGATGGTGTATGCAGACAACGAAGGCGAGGTCTTTCTTGGTCGCAGTGTGACTAAGACGACCAATATGTCTGAAGACACGATGCAAAAAGTGGATAACCAAATTCGCAAGATTATTGATGAACAGTACAAAGTCGCGCGTGCAATTCTCGAAAATAACCGCGATAAAGTCGAGGTCATGACCAAAGCCCTACTCGAGTGGGAAACCATCGATGCGGATCAGATCAATGACATCATCGAAGGGCGTCCGCCGCGCCCACCCAAAGTGCCTGAGGCACCCATGGATTCAACGGGTACGCCTCCAGCAAGCGGTACCTCGTCTGGTACGACGACTGATCCGGCTGCTGTTGTCTAAGGATCAGCGCCGAGCATGATGTCAGAACGATGGGTATGCGGGCGCTTTGAGTTTCAACTCAAGCGCCCGATTCTTATGGGGATTGTCAATGTCACACCGGATTCTTTTTCGGATGGCGGACAGCATGCTCGAACAGAATCAGCGCTTCGTCATGCCCACACACTGATTCAAGAAGGTGCAGACATCTTGGATATTGGAGGCGAGTCCACCCGTCCAGGCGCCTTGGCGGTATCCGTGCAAGATGAGTTAGGACGTATCCTGCCCGTTATCAAAGCACTTATGCACAGTGGCGTTGCGATTTCTGTCGACACGTGCAAGCCTGAGGTGATGCAAGCGGTGTTAGATATGGGCGTAGATATTATCAATGACGTCACCGGTATGCGCGACCCTTTAGCGCAGCGCATCGTGGCACGGCATGGTCAGTGCGGTATTTGCTTGATGCACATGCAGGGTGAGCCTCGCACGATGCAGGTCAAGCCGCATTACAACAATGTCGTACAAGACATCAAAACAGAGCTATTGCAACAAGCGCAGATGCTTGAGTCGCTGGGTGTTCAAGCGCCTCGGATCAGTCTAGACCCAGGCTTTGGTTTTGGTAAGACTGTTGAACAAAATTATCAATTGCTTGCCAATTTGAACTTAATCGTCGAGGCGGGTTATCCTGTTGTTTTAGGCGTGTCACGCAAATCTATGATCGGTGCCGTTACAGAGCAGCCGGTCGACCAAAGATTGTCTGGCAGTATTGCTGCGGCCCTCGCGGGCGCGCTCCGTGGTGCCCGAGTATTGCGGGTGCATGATGTGAGAGAGACGCGAGACGCTTTGGCGGTTTGGCACGCAGTGCAACAGGCGGAAAAGACAAATGTCTAAAAGAAAATATTTCGGTACAGATGGTGTGCGAGGACTCGCTGGTGGTCCTGTGATCAATGCGGAGTTTGCTTTGCGCCTTGGTTATGCGGCCGGCAAAGTGCTGTCTCAATCTTATGTCAGTTCGAGTGGTCGTACGGGTCGTCCGACTGTCCTAATTGGTAAGGACACGCGTATTAGTGGCTACATGCTTGAGTCCGCGCTAGAAGCAGGTTTTGCGTCTGCGGGTGTTGAAGTGTTATTGGCTGGTCCTCTGCCAACGCCTGCTGTAGCCTATCTCACGCGGACATGGCGCTTGGTGGCAGGTATTGTGATTAGTGCTTCACACAATCAGTATCATGATAACGGCATCAAGTTTTTCTCCTCTAAAGGGATGAAACTGCCTGATGAAACAGAGGCAGCGATTGAAGCGCTGATCGATGAGCCCATGGTGTGCGTGCCCTCAGAGAAACTAGGTCGTGCGCGTCGGATTGATGATGCACCTGGTCGCTATATTGAGTTCTGTAAAAGCACCTTCCCTTCAGACCTAGATTTAAAAGGCCTCAAGCTTGTGGTGGATGCCGCCAATGGTGCGGCATACCATATCGCTCCGCACGTGTTTCGTGAGCTAGGTGCCGAGGTCCATGCGATCGGTGTGTCACCTGACGGTTTTAACATCAATAAAAATGTTGGTGCCATGCATCCTGAAGGACTGGCCGCCGAGGTTCAAGCACGTGGCGCTGATCTCGGCATTGCGTTGGATGGCGATGCGGATCGCTTACAAATGGTGGATGCAACGGGACGTATATTTAATGGCGACGAATTGCTGTTTGCGGTGGTACGCGAGCGTTTGGCGCGTGGTCCTGTTGCGGGCGTTGTCGGCACTTTAATGACAAACTTTGGCCTTGAGAAGCAGTTCAAAACGATAGGTATTCCGTTTGAGCGTGCACAAGTCGGTGATCGCTATGTGCTCGAACAATTGCGCAATCGCGGCTGGCTCTATGGGGGCGAAAGTTCGGGGCACTTGATTTGTCTTGATTCGCACACGACGGGTGACGGGATTGTCGCAGCCCTACAAGTGCTGACTGCGCTTCAGCGTAGTGGCGAGCCCCTATCTCAATGGATCCAAGCGCTCAAGATGTATCCCCAGACGATGGTCAACGTCCCTTGGGTGCCTGGCAAAAGCTGGGTTGAGCATGCGGGTCTCGTTGCTGCAAAAGCCCAAGTTGAGCTTATGCTTGAAGAGCGTGGTCGGGTGTTGATTCGCGCTTCTGGTACGGAGCCTAAACTGCGTCTGATGGTAGAGGCAGAAGACGATCGCCTGGTGGAGCAGGGCATTGCCATGCTGACAGCCGTCGATCTCAGCTAATCAAGCGTCGACCTCCGCGTATTGCGCCTCAGACCAGTATCAATTCAAAGTCAAAGCCAACCTTACTCCACTCCGACTCTTCGCCATGCAGCGAAAAATCAGTGAGTGGGTGTGTCGCGAGCCACTTTTTATCGACCTTGCACACGATGGCATTTCCGTGTGTGCCAACAGTGAGCGGCAAATGTGTGACATCCTCGCGACGGCGGCAAAGCAGCACTGCTAGGCGCAAACAGAGAATCGTCAGCCATTGATTCCGACTTTTGACTAAAGATTGCGATTTGGTGAGCTTGCCTGTATGAACAAGTGCGAATAGGCCAAGCTGCAACTGGTCGATCCTAGAAAAGCCAGGCATATCTGCATTGTTCAAAATGTAAGCACTGTGTTTGTGATAGCCGGCTTGTGCGATTGAGAGACCAACCTCATGCAGATCAGCGGCCCAGCTCAATGTGTGTCGTAACTCATCTTGTTCATCGCGGTCAGGAAACAAGCTTTCAAACAAGCTCAGCGCTGTGCGCTTGACCCGGGCGGCTTGGCGGGGATCGACGTGATAGCGTTTCATAAAAGCGGCAACAGACTCATCTCGTCGATCGTGCGCTTCTTCGCGACCCGCTAAGTCTACTAACACACCTAGACGTAAAGCACCGTCTCCCGTCGTCATCGTGTCGACATGCATTTCGTCAAAAAATGCACTCATAATGGCCAAACCACCGGTCAGTACGTCCGTACGGTCCACTTTGATGCCCGGTAGGTCGCTCGTCACGACGCGACCTGCGCGGATGAGTTTGGTCTTGAGTCGATCCAAGCCGTCGCGTGTGATGCCACCCGTCGTCAGCTTGCCGTCGGTCAAAATGGCGTGTAGGGCTTTAGCGGTACCTGAAGAACCGTACGCTACGTCCCAACCCATTTTTCTGTAGGGTTTGGTGATGACCTCGATTTCGCGGCGCGCCGCGAGCTCCGCTTGTTTCATGCTGTGCGCATCAATACGTCCGCTGGGGAAGAATTGTTGGCTGAAGCTTACACAGCCCATGAACAAAGACGAGGTGAGAATAGGCTCATCGCCCTTACCAATAATGACCTCGGTGGAGCCACCTCCAATATCAATCACCAGTCTTTTTTCAGGCTTAATGGGAAGTGTGTGGCTCACGCCGGTATAAATCAGTCGGGCTTCTTCGCGACCGGCGATTACCTCAATGGGAAAACCTAGCGCAGCCTCGGCAAGCGGCAGAAAATCCCCTACATTTCGTGCAACGCGGAAAGTATTTGTTGCAACCGCACGCACACGATCAGGGTGGAAGCTACGTAAGCGCTCACCAAAACGTTGCAGGACCTCGACGGCGCGGTCGATGGCTTCTTGGTTAAGGTTTTTCGACGCATCTAAACCAGCGGCCAGACGCACGGTTTCCTTTAGTCGATCGATCTGATAGATGTGTTTGGCGCCATTTTGCTCGGCCACCCGCCCAATTGACAGCCTAAAGCTGTTGGATCCAAGATCTACTGCGGCCAACAGGTGTTTCATAACGTTAAACCAAATTGTGATTTCACCATTATAAAAGGGTATCTTGTAAAAAGTTTGTCATGTTCGTGAGATACGCTTTGTGTTCAAAAATGCCGCTATCATGTCCTGAACAACTACAAACAGCGTCGCCCCACACTTATCTACAGGTTTCCCCCATGCCCGCCAGAAAAAAAACTGAGCCCCTTTACTTCAACCGTGAACTGTCACTTTTGCAATTCAACGAGCGCGTGTTGGCGATGGCGGAGCGTCCTGATACGCCCGCACTTGAGCGGTTGCGTTACGTCTGTATCGTGGGCTCCAACCTGGACGAATTTTTTGAAATTAGGGTCGCGAGCCTCAAGGCGCAAATTGCGCAACATCCTCATTTGGTGGGTCCCGATGGCCTGACGACTGAAGAAGCCTTTGAGCGCGTCCAGCAAGCGGTCCATGTCTTGGTCGACCGCCAATACACCTTGCTTAACGAGCAGGTGTTGCCTGCCCTCAAGGCCGAAGGTGTTGTGCTGCACCAGGCTGCAGAATGGAACGCCGCACAGAAAAAGTGGGCGCAAGAAGTGTTTAATCGTGATGTCATGCCCTTGTTGACGCCGATTGGCTTGGACCCCGCGCATCCTTTCCCTAGGGTCTACAACAAAAGTCTCAACTTTATTGTGCCCTTATCCGGTGCAGATGCGTTTGGTCGCAAAGCGACGATTGCGATTGTGCAGGCACCTCGAGCGTTGCCACGTCTGATCAAGGTGCCGCCTGCGGTTTCCGGTCATCCGCACGGTTTTATTCTGTTGACGGGTTTTCTGCGTGCCTTTGTCGGGGATTTACTCCCAGGCATGCATATGGAAGGTTGTTATCAATGGCGCGTCACGCGCAATAGCGACCTGTTTGTCGATGAAGAAGAAGTGACAAACTTACGCCAGGCCTTGCAGGGTGAGCTTTCTCAGCGCAATTTTGGTTCAGCCGTTCGCCTGGAAATTGACCACAACACGCCACCGCATATCGAGGCTTTTTTACAAAAAGAGTTTTCGCTGACCGCAGAGGATACCTATCGCGTCAATGGTCCTGCCAATGTTGCACGCTTGATGCAGATCTGTAACATCGTCAAGGCGCCCGATCTGTTGTTTCCCGAATTCGTAGGAAAGGTGCCCAAGCCGTTTGACAATTTGCCCAGCCGTTCTTCAGCGATTTTTGAGGCGATTGCCAAGAAAGACCATTTGTTACACCATCCGTACCAGTCTTTTATGCCCGTTCTGGACTTTTTGACAGCGGCATCTATCGACCCTGATGTGGTGGCGATTAAGCAAACGATTTATCGCACGGGCGAGGACTCCCAACTCATGCATTTGCTCTTATCTGCAGCTAAGGCAGGTAAGGAAGTCACGGTTGTCGTGGAGTTGATGGCACGCTTTGATGAGCAAACCAACATTAATTGGGCGGCTCGCCTCGAGGAAGTCGGCGCACATGTTGTCTATGGCGTCGTCGGACATAAGACGCACGCAAAGATGGCCTTAGTATTGCGACGTGAAAAAGGGCGTATTCGTCGCTATGGTCACATGGGTACGGGTAACTATCACTTGCGCACTGCAAGTCTCTACACCGACTTCGGCTTGTTGACGGCCGACCCCAAGCTCTGCGATGACATGGATCAGGTGTTTTCACAGCTGACTGGGCTGGGGCAGCGCAGAAAGTTAAAAATGTTGCTCCAATCGCCTTTCACGATGCACAGCACAGTAATCAGCATGATTCGAGCTGAAACACGTGCTGCGCGCGCCGGTAAAACGTCGCGGATCATGGCCAAAATGAATTCTTTGTTAGAGCCCTTGGTGATCCAAGAGCTTTA
>CAMAYM010000010.1 GCA_945862495.1 Bordetella parapertussis
GGCTCACGAATCCTAGATGGTCAGTTTACTGCAGTGCAGCAATCGGTTGGTGTGCCCAAGGGACGTACGGAAGCAGCAAAGTGGCTGCAGGATTTCGTCCAAGAGGCAAAGGCGTCCGGTTTCGTGGCGGAGTTGATCTCCAAGCACCAGGTCAGGGGGCTATCTGTTGCACCTTAGTTATAGAACACTATAACTAATTAGATAGAGACATAAGCGCTGAAATTGTATTTAATGAAAGCTTGCCGTTCACTGATGGAGAGCACGATGAGACAGACTAAAACCGTTGCGCATGAAACTTCTGCGCAGGAAAAGTTACTCGAGGGAATGAAGTCTGCGTTGGATGAAGCAGAGAGTTTTCTCAAAGAGGCCGCTGCTGCAAGCGGGGACCAAGCAACCGAACTCAGAGCCAAAGCGGTCGAGTCTTTGCGAGCAACACGAGAGGCCCTTCATGACACCAAGTTATCTGTGGTCAACGAAGGCAAACGCGTCGCGCGCGAGGCCGATGAGTACGTGCATGACAATCCCTGGCAGGCAATCGCAGCAGCCGGTGTGATTGGTCTCGTGGTTGGTTTATTGATTAGCCGACGTTAAGCTGACATGGGCGTTCGTGAAAACTTGAGTGTGGTGGCAAGCGACGTCGTTGCGATGCTGCGCACTCGCGTCGAACTCTTTAGTGCAGAAGTCGCCGAGCAAAAACACCGACTTTTCACAATGGCTGCGATGTTGCTTGCGGCGGGATTGTTTCTGCTGCTTGCGATCGTGGTGGCATCGTTCTTAGTGATTGCTTTTTTTTGGGCGACTGAGTATCGTTATTGGGCCATTGGTCTGCTCTCGCTTGCCTATGCTGCCACTGGATTGATGTTGATTTGGACGGTATGTCGCCGGGCTAAAACCGAGCCTGCCCCTTTTGCAGCTACGCTTGAAGAACTCCACCAAGACTTGGTGGTACTAGGTCAATTGCGCGAATCCTTTGTTGAGGGGGTGCGCGATCAAGGGACGCCTGCGGAGACTTCCACAGAGACTCCGTTAGACCATCGCAGACGGGGGCACCATGAGTGAGCGTCGCATAGTGTTACCTGCAAGACAAGCACGCATTGAGTATCTGCATGCGCGCGCAGCCTATGAAAGGCAAGCCCTTTCTTTTCATACTGAGCAGCTTGGGCGCGAGCTCAGTCCAAAAAGATGGTTAGCGGGTTGGATGCACCCTAATCCCTCTGACGGTGCTGGAGAGGGCAATGGTGTAGGTCATTTGCTCGGCAAGGGATTTACATTGGCGGCGCAGTACCCGTATCTGACTGCCGCCCTATCTTCTATGCTGTTGGGAAAGCGATGGCGCTGGGTCAAACTAGCAGGCATCGGTATTGGAATTTGGCGTGCATATGTAGGATCGAATACGCATCAGCCATAGTTTCCATCTCACACTACGCTATCCCGCGCATTGCTTTGAGTTGGCGTCCGTCCTGAAAATCAACGGGAACTCTTTTGATGCCTCATCTTTTGCCAAGGCAGCCGCGCTATCAATCGCAAGTTTCACGACATGATGATTAGGGGATTTGGAGCAAACAGGGTCTGTTGCAGCAGGATCGCCCGTCAATAAAAATGCTTGGCAACGGCAGCCACCAAAATCTTTTTCTTTTTCCGAACAGGAGCGACAGGGCTCTTGCATCCAGCTGTCACCCCGAAAGAAATTAAATGCCTGGCTTTCATACCAAATTTCCCGGATGGAGTGCTCTTTTACATTTGGGATATCGAGGCCGGGTAACTCTCTCGCATTGTGACAAGGCAAGGCTGCGCCATCAGGCGCAATATCTAAAAAGATCGAGCCCCAGCCGTTCATGCAGGCTTTGGGACGCTCTTCAAAATAATCAGGGACCACAAAAAGTAGCTTGCACTGCTTACCAATTTTTTCGCGGTAAGCATTCACAGTCGCTTCAGCCGAGACGAGTTGCTCGCGTGTGGGCAAAAGCTGCTGACGATTTTTCATCGCCCAGCCGTAATACTGTGTGTTTGCAAGCTCTAGGTACTCTGCCTCTAACTCAAGCGCCATGTCGATGATCTTATCGACGTGTGGAATGTTATGGCGATGGAGGACGACATTCATCACCATTGGATAGTCATACTTTTTAATCAAGCCTGCAACTTTTTTCTTGAGCTCAAATGTTTTCGTGCTGCTCAGAAAATCGTTCATCTCCTGCGTGGAGTCTTGAAAGGAAAGTTGGATGTGATCGAGTCCGGCTTCCTTGAGTGAGGCGATTCTTTTTTCATTGAGTCCGACACCAGAAGTAATCAGGTTGGTATAAAAGCCAAGCTGTCGTGCCTCTGCGACTAAGATATCGAGGTCATCACGCAGCAAAGGCTCACCACCAGAAAATCCTAGCTGAGCGGCTCCGAGTGCACGGGCTTCTCGCATCACGCGAATCCACGCGTCTGTACTCAGCTCATTTTTAATACTGTCGTAGTTGACTGGGTTGTAGCAAAACACACAGTGCAAGGGGCAGCGATATGTCAGCTCGGCGAGCAACCAAAAGGGTGGATTGATGGCAGGCGGAGTCATCGCGTGTGGGTGATCCTATTGGATCCAGTCTTTTTCAAAGGCGGCGCGCAGCATGCCTTCGACGGGATCACGCAAATCTGCCTCACCAAAAGCTTGCTCGAGTTCGGAGATCAGTTGTGCAACCGTATGCTCTCCGTCACAGCGTTTCAGGATTTCGGCTGCGCTGAGATTGAGTTTGACCATGCCCTCGGGATAGAGGAGCACATACGCCTGTTGTGCCTCTTCCCACTGCAAGCGAAACAGTTTGTTTAGACGGGGGCGCTCAGGAAGTGGGGCAGCGTTGGCATCACTCATTTTGGATACGCCCGTTCAATGGCATCAAGCATGGACCACAAAATATCCAGCTTGAATTGCAGAATGTCGAGTGCGCGCTCTTGCTGCGCGCGAGTCGTGAAGTGATTGAGTGTGACCTCAAGTCCATGGTCGACATCACGCTGAGCGAGAGGGATACGCGAACGGAAATAATGCAACCCTGCGGGCTCGATCCACGGATAATGGGTAGGCCATGTTGCCAAGCGGTCTTTATGAATTTGGGGGGCAAACATTTCCGTCAACGAAGAACAGATGGCCTCTTGCCACGGCTGTTGGCGCGCAAAGTTAACATATGCATCGCACGCAAATTTTACCGCAGGCTCGACCTCTTTGAGCGACCAGAGTGTTTCGCGATCCAGGCCAACCGCCAATCCAAGACGTGTCCAAGCTTCGAGGCCACCACACTCCGTATCAGTCTTGTAATCGCCGAAACCATCGTGATCCAAAATTCTGGAAATCCATCTGCGCCGCGTTTCGCGATCTTGGCAGTTGGACAGAACCGCAGCATCTTTGATGGGGATGATCCACTGGTAATAAAAACGATTCAGGACCCAGCCGCGAATTTGTTCTTGAGAGCATTCACCGGCATTCATCTTGACATTGAAGGGGTGATGAATATGATAGCTCTGACCCTTTGCGCGGAGTTGAGCTTCAAACTCTTTACGTGTCCAAGCAGGTTTGGAAGTTGTCATGATCTGATTTCTATATCTCTATGTGCATACCATCGTATGCAACTTCGATGCCGAGCGCTTTGAGTTGTAGCGCTTGCGCGGAGTCTTCGCGAAGAATGGGATTGGTATTATTAATGTGAATCAGAATGCGTCGTTTGGTCGAATAAGACGCTAAGGCTTCGATCATGCCTCCAGGACCCGATTGGGCAAGATGGCCCATATCAATTGCGCGCTTGGATGACAGGCCCATGCCGATCATTTCATCATCGGTCCAAAACGTACCATCGACCAAGAGCACATCTGCATCCCGCATCGCTTGCTCGACTTGCGGCTCGATCATGCCGAGGCCAGGTGCATAAAAAGCCTTTTTTCCTGAGGCAAGATCGGTGATGAGTAAGCCGATGTTGTCCCCGGGATGAGGATCGTGGCGATGCGGCGAATAGGGCGGCGCCTTACTAGAAAGGGTAATGGACTTAAAAGAAATGCCGTTCAATGCGGGGATGCTGAAACCATCTTGGCCTGGACGAATCAAGCGTTGATCAACCGTGCAGTAATGAGAAAGCGTCTTGACGAGTGGAAGTCCCGTCGTCAGATCATCAAAGACCTGTTGGGTGGCGTAAAGGGGAAGCGGCGAGTTTCGTTCGCGTAACATCATCAGACCAGTGACATGGTCGACTTGTGCATCCATCAATACGACTGCAGCGATGCCACTGTCCCGCATTGATCTGGCGGGCTGTAAGACGGGTGTATTTTTTATTTGCGTCAGGACATCAGGCGATGCATTGATCAGCGCCCAGTCAGGTGAGCCATTGCCAACGATGATAGATGATTGGGTGCGCATCTGCGCGTTGATACTGCCTTGACGCACGCCCGAACAATTTGGGCAGTTGCAATTCCATTGTGGAAATCCTCCGCCGGCAGCGGAGCCTAACACGCGTATTTGCATCACAACTCAAAAGAAGAAAGGCCGGGACATCAGTCTCGGCCTTTTGAAAACGATTAGCGATTGGCGATGTACATTGTGATTTCAAAACCAAAACGCAGATCAATTGCTGATGGTGTTTCCCATTTCATAGCGGTCTCCTAGAGTGTGGTTAAAGGATGGTATCGCAACGCCATTGAATGGCATTAAGTACAAGTATATAGAATAAATCAGATTCATCTAGCAACTTTTTTAAAATGTAATCCACATGAAAACTAAGCTATTTGCTGAGTCACCCCCTTCCGCACAAGGGTGGTTAGAGGTCGGAAATGGGCATCAGCTCTTTTGGCAAACTAGTGGTAATCCCCAAGGAATACCTGTGGTGTGGTTGCACGGCGGCCCGGGCAGCTCGGCAAGCCCCCTGCATCGTCGGTTTTTTGATCCCGCCCTGTTTTGGATCATTCAATATGACCAGCGCGGTTGTGGTCGAAGTCTTCCGGCTGGGGAGATTCGCCACAATGAGACAGTGGATTTAATCGCAGATATTGAGCGCTTACGCGAGTATTTTTCTCTAGAAACATGGAGCGTGGTGGGGGGCTCGTGGGGCGGGGCCTTGGCTTTGCTCTATGCGCAGGCGCATCCGGAGCGGATCACCAGGATGTTGTTACGCAGTCCCTTTTTATGTACCCAAGCTGAAATTGAAGATTTTATGGAGCACCCGCCCGAAGGGTGTCGTGCACGTTGGGAGGTGTTGCAATCCCAAGTGCCCCAACATTCTGGCGAGTCTATTCTCGCGTTTGGGTATCAGGTTTTTTGCCTTGAGCAGGACGTTCAACAGCAAGTGCAGCTTGCGCAAGCATGGATGGCCTACGAGGCGGCGATGAATGTTTATCCAGCCCCGGCACTCACGCTTGGTTTGACTGGCAACAACATGCTTATCGCACGTTACAGGATTCAGAGTCATTATCTGTGGCATCGATGCTTTGTAGGTCAAAATATCTTGGCGCAATGTCAACGGCTGTCCGAGATTTCACTCACGCTCGTGCATGGAGATATGGATGCGCTCTGCCCGTTTGAAAATAGTCTCGAGATTCAACGCGCGGTGCCTCAGACAAAGCTGGTCCGCGTCGCAGGCGGTGGTCACGATCTCACTGACCCTGGTATGTTGAGCGCAACGTTTCAAGAGCTTGCATGCTGGTCCTAGTGATTACCCTAATGAGACAAAGTGTCTTGCTTTCACCTAGAAAAAATATGGATAAAAAATTTCTCTAAATATCCAATTCTAGTAATATTGTTAGGTAGTTAAAAAACAAGATGAGCTTGTTCAAACATCAAACGTCACGGAGACGACTGTGAAAAATTACTTACGCACAATTAGCGGCCTGGGCTTAGCCTTGGCATTTAGTATGTCTGCTCAAGCGCAGACTGCAGCACCGGCTGCGGCTCCTGCAGCTGCACCTCCACCCGCATGGAAACAAGGCATGCCCGAGTCGATGGCAAAGTCCACGCTTGCGCCTTTGCCTGGCAAGCTAGTGGCTACTAAAGCCGCCGATGTGCCGATTGATAGGATCAAACTGCCTCCTGGTTTTAAAGTTGAGGTTTGGGCTGACGGTATCCCAGGGGGCCGCGCCATCACAGAAGGTGAAAACGGCAAGTACTACGTTGGCACCCGTGCACTCGGTCGCATTTATGAAGTGACTGACAATGGCAAAGAGCGCACTTCACGCGTTGTGGTGGACAAGCTCAACCAGCCTACCGCTGCATACAAAGACGGTTCGCTCTATGTTGTGGCAGTTGATAAAGTTTTGCGTTTCGATGGCATCGCTAAAAATCCAAACGCGACGCCTGTCGACTTGACTGCCAAGTTCAACTTCCCACCGATGCCTCACCATAACTGGAAGTATGTTTCTTTCGGTCCAGATGGCAAGATGTATGTTCCATTTGGTGCGCCTTGCAACATCTGTGAGCTGCCAACACCTGAGTATGCTCAGATCCGTCGTTACAACGCAGACGGTTCCGGCATGGAAGTCTTGGCAACTGGTGTGCGTAACACCGTTGGTTTTGACTGGCATCCCGTGACTAAGGAACTTTGGTTTAGTAACCATGGTCGTGACTGGATGGGTGATGACACACCAAACGATACGATGCATCGCTTGAAGCTCAAGGCGAACTACGGATTTCCGGCATGTCATGAGGGCAATATTGCTGATCCTGACATCAAGAAAGCCAATGCCTGCGCGGGTGTTGAGCCGCCTGTTGCATTGATGGGACCTCACGCAGCTACCATGGGCGTCAAGTTTTACACAGGCGACATGTTCCCAGCTGAGTACAAAAATGTGCTGTTCAATGCACGTAAAGGCTCCTGGAACCGTACACAAAAGATCGGCTTTGATGTTGTGACTGTTCGCGCAGATGCTGATGGCAAAAACGCAAAAGTTGAACCCTTTATGACTGGCTTTATGAATCCTGCGGATCAGTCATTCTGGGGTCGTCCAGCATACTTGCATCAGATGAAAGATGGCTCATTGTTGGTGTCTGACGAGCAAAATGGCGTCATTTACCGCGTGACATACCAGAAGTAATTTTGATGCAAATGTTGTCTGTTGTACGTGCTGTTGTTTTGGCTGGAGCTTTCCTTGTGGCGGCTCCAGCTGCCTATGCACAGATCTCCGCGCAGCGCTTAGCGCTGTGCGCAGCATGCCATGGCGCAGAGGGGAACTCTCAAATAAAAGGGATCCCATCTTTAGCAGCGCAGCCAAAATTATTTCTTGAAAATCAACTTGTCTTGATTCGCGAAGGTGTGCGAGATATCGCTGCGATGAAAGGCTCGCTTGATGGCGTGTCGGATGCAGAAATCACCGCGCTCGCCCAGTACTACGCGGATAAATCTTTAGCGGCCGTGCCGGCAGACAAAGACGCAGAGGTCTTTGCGCGTGGCGGTAAATTAGCTGAAGGCATGCGTTGCGGTATATGTCATTTACCGACCTATCTGGGTCGTGAACAGATCCCCAGACTGGCGGGACAGCGAGAAGACTATCTCTTGCACAGCATGCAGCAGTTTAAAAACAATCAAGCCATCGGTCGCGATTCAAATATGGCGGCGTCGGTTTATGGTGTCTCAGATAAAGATCTTCAGGACATTTCGTATTATCTGGCTCGACTCACACCGTAATGCATCTCGTCAATGAGGTAAGCCTCGTTCAGGCAGAGAATACCTTGTACACAAGACCAGCGATGAGCAGTATTGAAAGCAGGCCCACACCAAGTTGGATATTGCGGGCATAGTCATCGGCGAGTGATGGAATAAGCTTGACGCGAATCCAGCCTGCGACAAAAGCCCAACCGGCTCCCAAGATCAACGCAATGAGCGTGGCGGTGCCGAGAGAAAGCGGATCCAGCGTTTGTGCGCGTATTGCCTTATCAAACTGAATCGCAAAACTCATCAGCGAGCAAACAATCCAAGTATTTCTAGTCAGCATAGGTTTTTGTGGGCTCGGTGATAAACAGCTTAGTGAACAGCAGGATGAGCGGGACTTAAGGCAACGCCTTGAATCATTAAACGATACAAAAACCGCTTTTGCTCAGGGTCGTAATCCGCATTCGCTTGATGCATGACAGCCTGATTATCCCAGATCACCATGTCGCCTGCACGCCACTTGTGGCGATACTCGTAGCGCGCATCTGTGGCACGTTGGTAAAGGTCTTCGATCAGAGGGTAGGCCAGCTCAGGAGCCATTTCATCAATCCCTTCCATGCGACCGGTGTTGAGATAAAGCGCAGGACGACCGCTGCTGGGATGGCGAATGACAAGCGGCTGAAGTGCAGTGGGAATCTTGGCAAGGTCTTCAGGGCTTAGCTTGGTCAACTCACGGGGACTGCGACTGCTTTGATGGACATGCAACGAAAAGAGACCATCAATGCGATGTTTTAAATCTATGGGCAGATCATCGTAGGCTTTTCGCACATCGACAAACTGAGTATCGCCTCCGCTCGGGGGGATCTGTAAAGCATGCAGCGTCGTCGCTTTGGGAGGACAGCGCTCGTTAGAGTGATCCGTGTGGTAGTTCTCACCACGCACCTGCAGTTTGCCGTTCTTGCGCGGCAGATCATCTGTTGAGTTGCATCCCACCATGGGGTAGTCCGGCAACACATATTT
The DNA here is from genome assembly GCA_945862495.1 of Bordetella parapertussis. Classification (GTDB taxonomy): domain Bacteria; phylum Pseudomonadota; class Gammaproteobacteria; order Burkholderiales; family Burkholderiaceae_B; genus Zwartia; species Zwartia parapertussis_G. Next base: position 8,616 of record CAMAYM010000010.1, read on the forward strand.
TTTGAGTTGCTGGTCCATCAGCGGACCGAAAATCTCAGCCGCCGCCATAAACGCTGGCGGTGTGAGTGCCTGATCGCGGAAAACAAGCACAGCATATTTTGCGAGCAAGTCATTGAGTTCATTTTTGACAGCATCCGACACTGGAGCGGATAGATCGATACCTGAAATCTCTGCACTAAAGTCAGAACGTATAGGATTGATGGTTATGGGCATCGTCATCTCGCTATTGAGCAGTAATGCCAGTTTGTTTGGCCACTTCGGCCCAGCGTTTCAAGCCATCATGTACCAAGTTCGTAAAGTCGGCCACGCTCATTGGTTTAGTCTTGCCACCATCTGTGGCGAGAAACTGAATCAGCTCTTCAGACTTGAGTGCTTTGTTGACGGAGGTGTTGATAAACGCTTGAATCTTTGGATCGACATTCGCAGGACCGAGTAGTCCCCACCACTGTTGAATATCATAATCCTTGATGCCAGCTTCTTGAAAGGTCGGCAAGTTGGGTGCAGCCTCAGACCGCTCTATGCTGGTCACCGCAATCCCTCTCAGGGTGCCATTTCTAAATTGCGGCAGCACCTGCGTCATGCTGCCGATTGAAAATTCGATATGCCCACCCATCGTATCCGTCATCGCGGGACCGCCGCCTTTGTATTGCACGGCCGCCATGTTGTTTCCGAGGGCTTGACTGAGCATCACTCCCGCAAAATGTTGGATGCTCCCCACACCTGTTGCACCGTAATTTAAATTGGGTGTGCGTTTGAGATACTCAAAATACTCTTTCGCATCTTTACCAGGTGCATTTGGTTTCGCGGCCAATGCAAGCGGCACCTCTCCAATCATGGCGATAGGCGTGAAGTCTTTCACAGGGTCAAAAGGCAGTTTTGTATTGACAGCTGGCGCCATGGTGAACGTCGATGACGCCACGAGCAAGGTATAGCCATCGTTACGTTGTTTAGCCACATACGCCGCGCCGATCGCCGTACCAGCGCCGGGTTTGTTTTCAATAATGACAGGCTGACCCCATTGCGCCGTCAGTTGCTTGGCGAGTTGACGGGCCACTATGTCGTTCGAGCCGCCTGGCGCGAAAGGGACAACAAGCGTGACAGGTTTTTCAGGGAAGGCTGCCCACGCTGAGCTAACGGCCAGAGTGGATAAGCAAATAAGTGACTTGAAAAATAAACCGGTCATGTTTTTCATTTCAATTCCCCTGAAGTTTGCTCAACAATGCCGTCAGACTTGAAACCTCATGCGAGTCCAGTGCAAGGGACCGCTCTAAAATTTGATTACGCAGTGACTCTGGTTGAGCAAGCGTGTTTTGAGTGAATTTCCTAATGAAATCTTCATCACTCGCCGGATTTTCAGGCTCGCCTTTTGATAGTGGTACTTGCGTTAAAAACTGTTTGCCTGAAGTAGTCCTTAATTCAATATCCGCGCCTCGCTCTCTTGGGTAGGCATCCGCCCAGCGCGCATTGGCAGAGCTCGTCACACGCGTCGCAAGCTGCTGAATTTCATGGTTTTGAACGGTTTCTGCAGAATAGCGTTCTTCACCTGCGTCACCATAAAATGCCGCCATGGCACAGGAAGACGCAAGACTAAATTTTGCAGCTTCAGCAGTCTCTGGCATAGTACTTGTTCCGCAAAAGCTAATGGCAACTGGATACGTTGTGATGTTGAGTGCGTCGATGTCTTGATAAGCCAAGTTTTCTTTGCGCATGATGTCTAGCAGGCCATCGATGGCAGGGTGAATGTGCCGACATGCCGCATGGAATTTAATGTACTGACCCATAATAAAAAAGTCTGAGCCGAGATTGTCTAGCAGGCCGTCAGTATTGACGCTGTCGGCCATTGCCTTGAACATCCCTTTTTCACCTTCGAGTGCCGTGAGGGGGCCTTTTGCACCACGTTTGGCCAGCTCAATAGACAAGACACCGGCCATCGCGGCCTTGCCAGGGTGCAGAGGCTTGACCATTGCACCATCATTCAAGATTTCAAGTAAGCCTGCGCCTTGCAGTGCAGCCATGCCTAGTGCACTCGCCATCTGCGAAGCATTGAGCTTTGCGAGCACCCCACAGGCCGCTGCAGCACCCAACACGCCAAGCGTACCCGTCGTATGAAATCCTCGACCTAAGTGTGAGGGATTCATCGCCTTAGCGATACGATTCACAATTTCGTAGCCACACACAATGGACAGGATAAGTTGTTTGCCGTCCAGCTTGAGGGACTCTGCGAGCGCAAGGGCAGCAGGAATGACCGCCACGCCCGCGTGAACGCCGCCGTAACGAAAGCCATCATCCATATCGAGTGCGTGACCCGCAACGCCGTTGCCTAACGCAGCATGAATCGCAGGGACTTTTCGTGCCGCGCCCATCAGTGTTGCTTGTTCTACGCCCTCCAGACTTTGGAGGTAATCGATCGTCATGCGTGGGAAGTCCATCTTGAGCCCAGCAATGGATACGCCTAAGTAGTCAACAATCAATAGTTTTGTTTTTTGAACGACCTCGGGTGGTAACTGTTCAAATCTTGCGCTTGAAAAGTATTCAGCAAAGCTCTCAAGTATTGTTTTCATTTTTAGGCTCCCTTTTTAATTAGCTTTGTTAGGTTGCAACAGGGCGTCGCTCAAATGACGCCTTCGGCTTTGAGTGATTGCATCTCCTCTTCACTCAGGCCCAGTTTTCCACCATATATTTCTTGATTATGTTGCCCCAAAGACGGACTTGCAACTGTTTTTACACGTTCTGCACCATGAATGATGAGCGGACTGGCCGGCAAGACGATACGACCGAGATCCGGGTCCTCAAACCACTCGAGTTGTCCCCGCGCATGCATATGAGGGTCGTTCATGACTTCAATGAGGTCACGCACAGGCGCCGCGGGAAAACCAAAGGTCTTGCTGAGTTTGAAAAGCTCGTTTCTGGTGATGGAGCGTGTCCACGCTTCGACAAAGTCATCGGTGCGTTTGATATGTTCTACGCGGACTTTATTGGTTGAAAATCGTTCATCATGAATCAAGTCCTCCTTGTTCATGGCTTTAAGTATCTTGATCCAGTGATCCTCTGTGGCGCACACAATCGCGATATGCCCGTCCTTGGCCTCATAGACGTTATAAGGTGCAAGTGCCAAGCCGCCATGCCGGTTGCCCACACGCTCAGGAATTTTTCCTTTGCTACGATAGACGAGGCCAATATTTGAAGCCAGTGTTGGATAGGCGGTTTCTTGCATAGAGACTTCAACAAGTCGACCTAAACCAGTTCTGGTGCGTTCAAACAGCGCTGTGATGATGCCTGCATAAAGATGCACACCACTTAAAAAGTCAATAAATGAAGAGCCCGAACGTAGCGGAGGGCCGTCGGGATAGCCCGTCACACTCATCGCCCCTGAAGACGCCTGAATCGTGACGTCCATCGCTTGATTATCCTTATCGGGACCAGACAGACCAAAGCCTGTGCCAGAGCCGTAAATCAATTTCGGATTGATTTCGTGCAGCACGTCCCAGCCTAACCCTAAGCGATCCATCACACCGGGTGTGAAGTTTTCAACCAAAATATCCGCATCAAGAATCAAGCGCTTTAAAAGCGCTTTACCTTTTGCTGTTTTTAAATTCAGCGTAATGCCCATTTTATTGACGTTGAGCATCGCCATGGGTAATGAAGCCCCGCCACTTACCTTGGCGCGAATCCTGGAGGGTTCGCCCATGATGGGTTCGACCTTAATAACGGTCGCACCGGCTTTGGCCATCAAAAATGTTGCATAGGGCCCTTGATAGATCTGCGTCAGATCAATGACGGTGATGCCGTCCAGAGGCTTGCTACCTAATTGACTTTGACTCGCGGTAGTCATCGACTTACCTGACGGTTTTCAAAATCTTCTTGGCGATCGACATACGATGCACTTCACTCGGGCCTTCGTAAACACGCATGACACGCGCTTTCTGCGCCATCAAATGCAGAGGAAGTTCTTTGGTCACACCCATCGCGCCAAACGTTTGCATCGCATGGTCGAGCACTTCGGAGGCGAGTTCAGTGGCATAAACCTTGATCATTGAGGCTTCGGTCCGAATATCTTGACCGAGGTCCAATTTGCGGGCGGCATCGCGCACCATCAAACGGCATGCGTGCATTTTCGTGACCCCATCGGCAATCCACCATTGAATGGCTTGTCGGTCAGCAAGAAGCGCGCCAAAGGTCGTGCGTTGTTTTGCATGCGAGCTCATCATTTCAAGCGCACGGCGGCACATCCCGATACACCATGCGCCCATTTGTAGACGACGAATATTTAAGCGCAGCTGCATGGGGGCAAAACCTTCGCCAATTTCCCCTAATACGTTTTCTGCGGGAATGCGGCAGTCTTCAAAGGCGAGCTCATAGGTTCTGTGCCCTGCCAACATCGGGATTTCGCGCAAAATATTAAAGCCAGGCGTCCCTTTGTCTACGATAAACGCGGTGATACCCTCATGCCGTTTGCCTTGACCCACGCGCGCCATCACAACGGTGAAGTCCGCTTTGTTCATACGGCTCACCCAGATTTTGCGACCATTGATGACCCACGAGTCACCGTCTCGCTCCGCCCGCGTAATCATTCCTGTTGGATCGCCACCCGCATTGGGCTCAGAAATCGCGATTCCAGATTTTGCAGTCCCTGCGGCATACGGCTCGAGATACTTGATCTTTTGGCTCTCGGTGGCTGCTGCCATCAGCATATGCAGATTGGGCGAATCTGGTGGAAAGGTAAAGGGCGTGACGGTACGACCGATTTCTTCGTTGAGTGCCATGAGCGTGATGCTTGAAAGGCCTGCGCCACCATACTCCTCCGGTGCATCCAAGGCCCACAGACCAAGTTCTTTGCATTTTTCAAGCAGAGGGGTTTCCTCTTCTTTTGTTAGAGCGAGATGTTCGCCTCTGATCTCTCGCTCGAGTACGGCGGCCTCAAGCGGCATCAGTTCTTGATCGACAAATTTAGCGACCAAATCTTGAATCATTACTTCATCGCTATCGAGCCCATCAGCGCATGCTTGCAAGTCCATTTACTTCTCCAGCTGTCATCAGATATGGTGAGGAAAAACATCATGGCTTATCATATCAAAAATAGAAGGCTTGTCTGTTTTCAAATCTGGGGTTGTTGTATGGTGATTAAAAAGAAGGAGCCTGGCGTCGCAGCCGTCAATCGGGCGCTCTCAATCCTCTTAGCCTTTGAAAAGAGTGTCGAAGGGATGACCCTGGCGGAAATCTCCGCTGTGACGGGGCTTTATCACAGTACGATTTTGCGCCTGTGTGCCTCCCTAGAACATGCCGGTTTTATCAATCGGCTAGATGACGGACGGTTCATGCTGGGAGCCAAGCCCTTTTACCTTGGGATGCTTTATCAAGAAACCTTTCGGATTTGGGACTATGCAGCCCCGGTCATGAGAAATCTTGTGCGCGACACAAAAGAAACGGCAGCCATTTACATCCGAGAGGGTAATGACCGCGTTTGCCTGCACAGAATGGTGCAGCCCAGAGCCGTGCGTATGCATGTGAGGGAAGGCGAGATTGTCGAGCTTGATAAAGGGGCGGCAGGAAAGGTCTTGTTAGCATTTTCTGGTGAAAAGGGTGAGCGTTTCGACCTGATCAGGCAGAGCCTCTACTCCGTTTCTCTTTCAGAGCGGGGCTCTGAGGCAGCTGCCATTGCTTGCCCGATCTTCGGGCCCAAACAGACGCTCATTTGCGCCATCTCGCTGGGTATGCCGGTGTTTAGATTTGACCGAAAAGTCTTTAAAGAATTTCTTCCGCTGGTGATGACGGCCGCAGCGGCCATCACTAAAAAATGTGGCGGTGATCACACGGTGTTTTCACCACCTTACAAACATATGGCAAAGATCAGTTTTGCCACTAAGAAATAAAAGCGATGCGGCGTTAATCTGTGAGCTTGATATTTCTTTCTTTGGCGACCTTTTGCCATTTATTGAGTTCTTGATTCATATAGGTTTCAAACTCTTTGGCGGACATCGTGTAAGGAACCGCCGCTTCTTTTGAAAAAATTTCTTTCATTTTCGGAGATTGCGAGACATCGTTGATGGCTTTATTTAGACGATCCACAATCGCTTTGGGCATATCGGCTGGACCTAATACTCCCCACCATACATCCACTGAATATCCGGGTATGACTTGCGCCATGGGTGGGAGATCAGGATAAAAGGGGGAGGGTGTTGAGGTCGTAACGGCGATCGGACGCACTTGATTTGCTCTTAAGGCTCCGCCAACTGAAGCGGGCGTTGCGATAAGGGCTTCGACACGACCGCCCACCATATCGGTCAGTGCGGGTGAGATTCCTTTGTAAGGAATATGGGTCATTTGAATGCCCGCCATCGAATTCATGAGTTCTGTGCTGAGGTGAGCAATCGAGCCAATCCCCGCAGTCGCATAATTCACTTGTTTTTGAGTGGCATCTTTGATGAGTTCGGCTGTTGTTTTATAAGAAGTGTGATTTGCAACCACTAAAAGAAGCGCGCCTTGTGCCACCATCGCGACAGGTGTGAACGATGTACGGTGATTAAAAGGCAGGTTTGTATCGACTGCCGCGCGCGTCACAAAGGAGTTGGAACTAAAAAGTAGGGTGCCTCCGTTAGGCTTGGCGCGCGCCACCTCTGCGGCACCCACGACACCGCCTGCGCCGGGTTTGTTGTCGACGATGACGGTAACACCTAGCTTTGTTCCCAATTGTTCGCTCAGTGCACGTGCAAAAATATCGTTACTGCCGCCGGTCGTAAAGGGCACAATAAGCTTAATCGTTTGTGGAAGAGTCACTTCGCTCGCAATAGATGCGATGCTAAAACTGGCCAGAGCCGAGGCTAGGGCCGATTGCATTAGTCGAGCAATTGTATTTTTCATTATTGGTCTCCTCGTTTAGATCACTTGTTTATTAATGATTATGCAGTATTTTATGGTTAAACAATCATATTGATCGAAAGGGACTTCACCATAATGCAAACAACAACGCCGCATCAACTCGACTCCGTCCACACTGTGTCCGAGAAAGAAGCGACTCCCGAGATCGCTTCGTTATTTGCTGATATCAAAGAAACCTTGGGTGTGCCCTTTGTGAATTTGATTTGGAGGCATCTCGCCACTATCCCAGGCGGACTCGAGATGACATGGTCTTTAGCCAAGCCGCTTTATGACAGCAAGATTCTCAACGCATCTGCTCGGGCGCTCCGCCAACAAACAACACTGGTCGATCGCATGGCGCCTTGGCCCGATCCGGTCCGCAAGTCGCTAGGCTTGAGTGCTCACGATAAAAGCGAAATTGTTTTGCTGTTAGAGGACTACGGCCATGCCAACTCGCGCGCGCTGCTGGTCTTGTCATATTTGCACGCAAGCTTGTCGGCCGAGTCGCTTTCCGGCAACAAAGGTGCGCATAAGAGATCTCATGCTTTAGCACTGATCGATCCCTTAGCGCACATTGAGAAAAATAAAGAGGTCCTCATCAAGCCCGCGCGTCCTTTACCCGCCACGGCCGATCTCCCCGCTAACGTTTTGGCGCTCATTAAAATTTTGAATGCCTTTGGCGAACCAACGCCCAGTCCTGCCGAACCAAGCCTATACCGGCATTTATCGTACTGGCCTAGTTTTCTTGCTGCGTTCTGGCTTGCAGTTGAACCGATGGAGCGACAGGGTGTGCTCGTGCGTGAGGGAATCAATATCTACGAACGCGCCTCGAACATGGTCAGCCAGTGGAAACCTGCTGACAATGCGTTAGAGGTGATCTCACCCGATTCAGCCACTCAAGTACTCAAAAGCTTGGATCACTTTACCTATGCCGTCATTGCGCGAATGATTGTGCATGGCGACATCATGAAGCGCATGATTGATTAGGATACGCGTTTAAGTGCGCTTAGGAAATTTGGTTTGATCGTAGACCTCAGGGTTAGGAATCAAATCTCTGAGGTAGTGTTTTAAACCTTTTTCCTCGTCCCATTGACGCACGTATCCGAGCGATACCTCTTCAAATCGTACATGGTCTCTGGACTTTGTCCCTCGCACATGAAGATGCCCGCTCACAACAATGTCTGCTCGATAGCGGAGGTGCCAATCTTCGGTTTGTGTTGTGCCGCACCAAGGTGAAAATCTTGGTATGCGCGGGATATTGACCAGATCCTCTCTGAGCGGAAAGTGGTTGATCAAAATCGTTCTGACATCGGACGGAAGATCATTGTCCAAACGCATGCGCGTTCGTTCGCAAAGCTGTCTGGACCAATCATCGATAGACTGATAGGGGGTCGCTTTGATTGCCACCTCATCCGTACAGACGCAATTTTCTTCCATCGCCCAATCGAATACCTGCTCGCGAGAGATATTTGCTGGCCTGAACGAATAGTCATACAACGTAAATAAGGGCACGATCAGATGACCGGTTGCCGGGAATGTTTGCCAGGGGTCCTCGGGCGTGACCACGCCATATTTTCTCGCAAGCTCGACCAGTGCGGCATATTTCGAAGGACTGCCATATTGTTGTTCTGCTTGCGTGACTAACCATAATTCATGATTGCCTGGTACCCAGAAGACTTTAGAAAATTTCTGGATACAGAGCGCGAAAACCCATTCGAGATCTTCGATGCGCTCACAGACATCACCGCCCAGTATTAACCAGTCATCTGGAAAATCAGATAATGCGCTAAGTGCCTGTCGATTTTTTTCTGCACCGATGTGCAAGTCAGAAATAGCCCAAAGCTTCAAAGTCGTAGACAACCATGTCGAGTCAAGCTGGGAGAGTCGCAGTAATGTGCGTTGATTAGCGTTGGTGCCCGGGGCCGGAATCGAACCGGCACGCCTTGCGGCGGGGGATTTTGAGTCCCCTGCGTCTACCAATTTCACCACCCGGGCAACGCATTTAGCCAACTAGTATAGCCGAGCTTTTAAACTTTTGCCGGTCAACGGTTTTGTCAGGCTTAGCAAGCCTCTCGCTAGACGCTTATTTAAACGTCCACTTTCCCCACATGAACAAGACATTGCCATAACCTTGGCCACCGGGGATGTAGGCCGCCTGTGCAGTCAGATTTTTATAACCAATCGAGGCGATTGGCAGCACGCCCGGAAAGGGGATGCCTCCAAAGTAATCTTTGCGCGACATGAGAAAGCCCGTCAACCCCACGCCCGCTTTGACCTCGCTTTTGCCAATATTCCAGGTAGGGATCCAGCCATAGCCCACCATGTATGACGGGTCGCCGTGAGAGTCCCGAAAACCCATAGCGTACATTCCTTCCCAGTTACCACTTTTGTTGTAGCGTCCTTTGCCGAGTCCGAATCCCGCAGGATATTCGTTGTACTCCGCGCGCTGTTGTGCGGTGTAGGCATAGGGAAGGTGGTAGCTGAGAAAAGGGACGTAGGCCTCAATATCCCCTTGGCGCCACGTATCTTGTACATGTGTCCAGGCGATGGAGTACCACGGAGTAGAGGGTGCATCCGAAACGGCGCTCGAGGCAGTATTGCTCGTGGCCTTCGCGGCGGAAAAAATCAAGAAGCTTGCGCACACTAAGGCTACTTGCCGAAAAAATGGGGAGTGAATCGAGAGGGGGCGTTTAAAAAATGGAAACATATAGAGGTCACGCATCAAGAGTGAGCGCTGAGAGCAGGTTGGCAAACGCAAGAACTATCAGTAATCTTAGACGAAGTCTGTACTCTATACTGGACTTCATCTTACGACCAGTGTCATGTTGACACACTTTTTTACCAACGGATAGAAACGCATGTTTCAGCAGACTATCACAGCCTTAGTCAATACATATTTAGGTGTCACCGTACCTGAATGGGTCACGCCTATGCTCTCAATGTTCAATGTCGTGATCATCTTAGGACTTGCTTGGTTCGTGCGCGGCCTCGCCATGCGATCGATTCGCTTGCTGCAAGTTAGGTTGACGCATGCGAGCCAAGACGATGAGGAAAAAAAGCGTGTTGAAACACTCGGTCGGGTCTTTAGATACATCACCTCTGTCACCATCATTGTCTTGTCCATTATGTTGGCGCTCTCTGAGCTGGGTGTATCAATCGCGCCGCTGCTCGCGACCGCAGGTGTGGCGGGTATTGCAATTGGCTTCGGTGCACAGAGCGTAGTCAAAGACTACTTTACGGGCATCGTGATGTTGCTTGAAAATCAGATTCGTCAGGGCGACATCGTTGAAGTGGCGGGTAAGGCTGGGTTCGTCGAAGAGGTCACATTGCGCTACGTGCGACTGCGTGACTATCAAGGGTCTGTGCATTTTGTACCAAACGGCGTGATTACGACCGTGACGAACTTAAGTCGAAATTTTGCCTTTGCTGTAATCGATGTCGGCGTGTCATATCGTACTGATATTGATCAAGTGTTTGACATCATGCGAGATGTGTCTGCGGCCTTACGCCATGATCCAGATTTTGGCGACAAGATTTTGGATGACATTGAAATTGCGGGTGTTGAGCAATGGGCAGAATCTGCCGTCATGATCAAGGCGCGCATTAAAGTAGTCGCTTTGTGGCACGGTCCTGTACGTCGGGAATTTTTACGCCATTTGAAAATCGCGTTCGATGCAAACAACATCGAAATTCCTTTCCCACAACGTGTTGTGCACACTAAGGAGGAGAGAGGTAATGCCGAGTCTTGATGCAGCACTTGCTCAGCATGCCGCGGGTATTCGTTTTGAGCACCTCTCACCAAAGGCGATTGAGGCGGCGAAAATTTTCTTACTAGATTCAATTGGAGTGGGTGTCGCGGGTGGCAGCACCCCCGAGGTGGCGCCATTACTCTCTGCCGTCAGCCAGTGGGGGGAGGGTGCCAATGTCACGCTCTGGGGACGTCGCGCCAAGCTAGCGGCTTCGCAAGCCGTATTGGTCAACGCCTACCAAGTGCATTGCCAAGAGTTTGACTGTCTGCATGAGGGAGCCGTTTTACATGCGATGGCAACGCTGCTGCCAGTGTTGCTCGCGGAGGTAGAACACATGCATGCCCCAGTTTCTGGGCGTGCGTTATTGACCGCACTGGTCGCAGGGGTAGATGTGTCTTGCACCATCGGCATGGCCTCTAAGTTAGGTTTGCGGTTTTTCCGCCCAGCGGCCTCAGGTGGTTTTGGCGCGGTGGCGGGGTTGGCGCATTTGCGCGGCTTTGATGCGGCTACCACGCTCGCAGCCTTTGGTCATCAGCTCGCTCAAGTCAGCGGCACGATGCAGGCGCACACAGAAGGCAGTGTGGTGCTGCCCTTGCAGATTGGTGTAAACGCCCGCGCGGCGCTTCAGTCCTGTGATCTGGCACAATCAGGGTTCCCTAGTCTTCAAACACCGTTGACTGGACGTTTCGGTTATCTGCCGATGTTTGAGTCCGAGTGGGATCTTGAGACTGCCATGCAGGGACTCGGTGAGCGCTGGCGTCTGACGGAGCTTAGCCACAAGCCTTATCCGAGCGGTCGCGCTACGCAAGGCGGTATTGAGGGATTGAGTATCCTGCGTCAGCAAGCAGGTTTTGCCGCGTCTGACGTGGCTGAAATTGTTGTCAGAGGCCCCTCTTTGCTCAATCATTTGGTCAATCGCCCGGAGTTGGAAAATCCAACGCCCAACTATGCTCGCCTGTGCATGCCTTTTGTGTTGGCCAAGGTTTTACAGCATGGTGCACTTGATCCCATGCATTTTCGCGGGGAAGCATTGACCGACCCTGCAACGTATGCGCTTTCCCTCAAGGTGCGGATGGAAAAGGATGACAATCCTAATCCAAACGCGCTCGTGCCCCAGCAATTGACGGTCAGGCTCAATGACGGCACCGTGTTGCAACATACAATTGACGCGATGCTTGCCAGCCCCAAACGTCCTCTGAGTCGCGAGGCACAGTTATGTAAATTTCACCGCTGCTGGACGCTATCCGCAGAGCCGATGGGATCGCCGGAGCCCTTGATTGCATGCATTGAGTCGCTCGAACATTGCTCAGATGTTGGACAATTGATCGCTCTTTTGAGCCCTACCGCTTAGCGGCCTGCGTGAGCACGTGCCGTGCGTATTGCGTAGGTGGTGTGCTCTGCAACGTATTTGCTCTTGAAATCGGCGTTTTACCCCCCAACTAGCAAACATCAGCTTGCCTGAGGCGCTTTAACACCTTCAGACAAGCCAATCTGTGGATAACTTACGGTGAGCACTATGAATCAGACTAACGCGTCTTCAGACGCCTCTCAAACACTGGGTTTTCAGGCAGAGGTCAAGCAACTGCTGCACCTGATGATCCATTCGCTTTACAGCAACAAAGAAATTTTCCTGCGCGAACTGGTGTCGAATGCCTCGGATGCGTGCGATAAGTTACGTTTTGAAGCGATTGACCATCCTTCTCTCTTTGAGGGAGATGGCGAGCTGCACGTGCGTGTGGATTATGACAAAGCGGCCCGGACAATTACGATTTCCGACAACGGTGTGGGTCTCTCCAAAGAAGAAGCGATTTCCAACCTTGGAACGATCGCCCGCTCAGGGACCCGTGAATTTTTCTCAAAACTCACCGGTGACAAGCAAAAAGACGCCCAGCTGATCGGTCAGTTTGGTGTGGGTTTTTATTCTTCCTTTATCGTGGCAGATAAAGTCACGGTGCGCAGCCGTCGTGCGGGCCTGCCTGCCGATCAGGCCGTCATTTGGGAGTCCGACGGTCAGGGCGATTTTTCGATTGGCGCGACAGAAAAAGCCACCCGCGGCACAGATGTCGTGTTGCACTTGCGTGCTGACGAAGAGGAGTTTCTAAGCGGTTGGAAATTGCGCGAAGTCTTACGCCGCTACTCAGACCATATCTCGCTGCCTGTGCAAATGCGCAAAGAAGAGTGGGATCAGGAAAAGTCTGAGCAAGTTAAAAAAGACGAGTGGGAGTCTGTGAATCAGGCGAATGCGCTTTGGACACGCAGCAAATCCGAGGTGACGGACGAGCAGTATCGTGAGTTTTATAAGCATGTGTCACACGATTACGATGACCCGCTTGCCTGGACGCATAATCGCGTCGAGGGTCGCAGTGAGTACACGCAATTGCTGTATGTCCCAAAACACGCACCTTTTGATATGTGGGATCGGGATGCGCGTCGCGGTGTCAAACTTTACGTCAAACGTGTCTTCATCATGGACGATGCGGAGCAGATGCTGCCGTCCTACTTGCGCTTTGTACGTGGCGTGATTGACTCTGCCGATTTACCACTGAATGTTTCGCGCGAGTTGCTGCAAGAAAGCCGCGACGTTAAGGCGATTCGTGAGGGTTCGACCAAGCGGATTTTGAGCTTGCTTGAGGACTTGGCAGAAAACAAGAAAGAGGACTACGCGACGTTTTGGGCCGAATTTGGTCAGGTACTCAAGGAAGGTACCGGTGAGGACGCAGCGAATCTTGAGCGTATCGCCAAGCTGTTGCGGTTTGCCTCAACAAAGGAGGACTCCGATGCGCAGACCGTGATGTTAGAAGAGTATGTGTCACGCATGAAAGAAGGCCAGGACACGATTTATTTTGTGACAGCGGATAGTTATACCGCGGGTCGCAATAGTCCACACCTCGAGATCTTCCGTAAAAAGGGTATCGAAGTGTTAGTCTTGTGGGATCGCGTCGATGAGTGGATGCTGTCGCATTTGCGTGAGTTCAATGGCAAAAAATTAGTCTCGGTTGCCAAAGGTGGCTTGGACCTTGAAGCCTTGGCCGACGATGAGGAAAAGAAGCATCAGACCGAAGTGGCCGAGCAGTTCAAGCCGCTGGTCGAGCGACTCCAAGAAGCTCTTAAGGATCGCGTCAAAGAGGTCCGCGTGACCTTGCGTCTGGTGGACTCACCCTCTTGCGTGGTGGTTGGTCAGAACGACCTGAGCCCGCACTTGCAGCGCATGCTCAAGGCCGCAGGTCAGGAAGCACCGAGTATTTTGCCTGTGTTGGAAATCAATCCTGAGCACGCGTTAGTCAAGCGCGTGCAGACCGCCTCTGAAGCGTCATTTAACGACTGGGCCAGCTTGTTGTTTGAGCAAGCCTTATTGGCAGATGGTTCGAGCTTGCCTGATCCGACCGCGTTTGTCAGGCGTGTCAATCAGTTGTTACTCGGTTGAGTTCAGTTAGGCGCGTTTAAACAGTAGGGTCGCAGTTTTGTCGCGGTGCTGGTAGGGCCGCGACAGACCAGCCTCCAAGCAGGCCATAGCGGTTCCAGTCAAACGCTTCGCCCGGATCTGTTTTTCGTCCAGGTGCAATGTCGCAGTGTCCCCTGACGGCCGTCAAGGGATAGTGCGCGCGTAGACATTGCGTGAGCACTGCTAGCGCGTCATATTGCGCATCAGTGTAGGCAGTAGTGTCCGTGCCTTCAAGCTCAATACCAAGCGAAAAGTCATTGCATTGTTCCCGCCCAGCATGTTGCGAGATGCCCGCATGCCAAGCCCGTTTGTCACAAGCAACAAATTGCGTGATGTGCCCGTTGCGGTCGATGACAAAGTGCGCAGACACCGTCAGTCCTTGCAAATTTTTTTCAAACCACGGGTCGGCCTTGAGATCAAGTTGGTTGAGAAAAAGATCTGCGACGTAGTGTGTGCCAAACTGACCGGGTGGCAAACTGATGTTGTGAATGACTAATAATGAAACGTCAACGCTCGCGGGACGTTCGTTAAAGTTTGGCGAGGGACGCAATGAAATACCTGCGCTGGGTTCAAGCCAAGCGTGTTCGTCAAGCTTCATGATGACAGATTAGCGAGACCGAGAGGGACCGAGCTTTGCATGTGCTTCGCTGCACCACGTCTCGTTGTCGCTCAGCAGCGCTTCTGAGCGCGGCAAAAATATATTGCAGTGTGCGCAACGCACCATCTGTTCAGAACTGGGCAGAGGATTGTTGCGGGGCGCTTGTTGCGCTTTCTCGTCACGAAATCGTTTTTTAGCGGCCTGATGGGCTAGAAACCGACTTGCGATTAAGACGGCAAAAAAAACAGCGATCCAGAAAAGTGTTTTACCCATCTCAACGCCTCTGCAGAATGACTTCGATGACAAAGCGTGAGCCCGTATAGGCCAGCACAACAAAGGCAAAGCCCACGAGCGTGTAACGGAGTGCTGTTCGTCCTCTCCAACCCCGAACATAGCGGCCGATCAGCAAAATACCAAACGTCAACCAGGACAGCAGAGTAAAAATAGACTTGTGATCAAGCGGCAGCCATTTGCCTGAATAAGAAAGGGAGATAACCGCCCCTGAGATCAGGGTTAACGTCAGGGCGGCATAGGCAATCCAAATCAGGCGAAACAACACCTGTTCTTGAGCAAGAAGTGGTGGCTGAGCGTCCAAGAGGCGGCCAACAGCACGTCGGAAGGTTCCCGTGTGTGCGACCTCATTAAGGGGAAAATGCAGCCTGCGGTCGAGCCCTGACATCAACATGGCTTGGAGTGCGGCAATCGTCACCAGAGCGTATGCTAGCAATGCAATCAAAAGATGGATGCGTAAGCCCGCGTCATTGGCATGTGCGAGGACTTGAGACTGGGGAAACGCGGCCGCGAGCACACAAACGATCGCTCCGGTGGGCAATAAAAGCAGTTGCAAACCATCAATACGTATGATTAAGCTTTCCAGCCAGAACACAATCATGCCGATCCAGACTGCTGCAGACAGGGCCAGAGACCATCCTACTCTGAGGTTGCCGTCCTGCAAAATCGTGTTTTGCAGGGCGATTCCATGTAAAACAATCGCTAAAAGCAAACCAAGACGCGCGAAGGGACTGGCTTTAACGATCGGTGTAGCCGATGAAAGCGAGCGAAAAAGGCCGATACCTAAGACGGTATAAGCCAACGCAGCGAGGGAGTGAAATACAATACCGACAGACATATGCCTAGTGTAAAGCGAAACCGTCATCATGCTTGAAAATCTCACCCAACGTCTCTCCCGTGTTGTTAAGACCATGCGGGGTGAGGCACGCCTCACGGAAACCAACACCCAGGACATGCTGCGGGAAGTTCGCCTCGCACTCCTCGAGGCCGATGTCTCCTTGCCTGTGGTGAGAGATTTCATCGCAAGCGTCAAGGAAAAAGCCCTAGGCGAAGAAGTGGTCGGTAGCCTGTCTCCAGGCCAAGCCCTCGTGGGTGTGGTGCATCGGGAATTGACAGCACTGATGGGGGGCGATTTAGGGGCCGATGCGAGTGAGTTGTCGCTGGCGATGCAGCCGCCCGCTATTATTTTGATGGCAGGCTTGCAGGGTGCGGGTAAAACCACCACGACCGGCAAGCTCGCACGGTGGTTGTCCGAGGGCAACCATGTGCATAACGGACGCAAGACGGGTAAAAAGAAAGTCGCGGTGGTCAGTGCCGACGTCTATCGTCCAGCTGCCATCGAGCAGCTCAAGATGGTTGCCGAGCAGGTGGGTGTTGAGTGGATCGCCTCAGACGAAACACAAAAGCCTGAGGATATTGCCCGCCACGCCGTTGATTACGCCCGTCGCCATCATTTCGATGTACTCATTGTTGATACGGCCGGTCGTCTGGGTATCGATGAAGCCATGATGCGTGAAATTCGTGCCTTGCACGACTTGCTTAATCCGATCGAGACGTTGTTTGTGGTCGATGCGATGCAGGGTCAGGACGCGGTCAATACTGCGCGTGCCTTTGGTGAGGCCTTGCCTCTGACTGGCGTGGTCCTGACCAAATTGGATGGCGATGCGCGAGGCGGTGCTGCCTTGTCGGTTCGTCACGTCACGGGCAAGCCCCTCAAGTTTGTTGGCGTATCTGAAAAGCTTGATGGTCTTGAGCCTTTCCATCCTGAGCGCATGGCTCAGCGTGTCTTGGGAATGGGCGATATCGTGTCGCTGGTTGAGCAAGCGCAGAAAAATATCGATATCGGCGAGGCGCAAAAACTCGCCGCCAAGATGAAGTCTGGTGACAAGTTTGATCTCAATGACTTCCGTGACCAGCTCGCACAGGTCAAAAAGATGGGTGACATGGGTTCCCTGCTTGAAAAACTCCCTGCACAGTTTTCACAAGCCGCCGGTCAGTTACAAGGCGGTCAGGCTGAAAAACAGTTACGACGTACAGAGGGCATTTTGAATTCAATGACGCCGCTTGAGCGCGCTAAGCCTGATTTGCTCAAAGCCTCGCGCAAGCGTCGTATCGCGGCAGGCGCGGGTGTGCCAGTTCAAGAGGTCAACCGCATGCTAAGTCAGTTCGAGCAGATGCAGGGCATGATGAAACAAATGAAAAAAGGCGGTATGGCCAAGATGATGCGTGCCATGGGCGGCATGAAAGGTCTCGGCAAGCTCGGTGGTTTCGGGCGCTAGGAAGAAGCAGACTTTGGCGTTTGGCACCCAGTCCGACGATTAGCCTTTCTTTTTAAAGATCAAATCCCAGACGCCATGACCGAGACGCAAGCCTCGGTTTTCAAACTTTGTCAGTGGGCGATAGTCCGGTCTGGGCGAAAATCCCTCACAGGTGTTCGAAAGCGATCCCTCTCCGGAGAGGACCTCAAGCATCTGATGCGCATAGTGCTCCCAATCTGTTGCACAATGAATGTAAGCACCTGGCGCCATTCTGCTGGCCAATAGCGCGATCAGTGGCGGTTGAATCAAACGACGTTTATGGTGACGTTTTTTCGGCCAAGGATCAGGAAAATAAATATGCACGCCCGCAAGTGAGTCGGGAGCGATCATATCGCGCAAGACTTCGACTGCATCATGCTGAATCAAGCGAACGTTGGTGAGTGCTGAGGCTTCGATTCGCTTGAGCATAGCGCCTACACCCGCATTAAACACCTCGACACCTAGAAAATGATCTTGCGGTCTGGCGAGTGCGATTTGTTCTGTGGTCTCGCCCATGCCAAAACCAATTTCTAGGATAGTCGGAGCGGAGCCGCCAAACGCCTCAGTGACGTTCAGCAAACTCGGCTGATAGGCAACGGACCATTTGCTCAAATACGCATCAAGTGCTTCTTGTTGGCCCTTGGTCATATGACTACGTCGGTTGACGAAACTACGAATATGCAGAGGGTGCATGATTAACCGCCTCCTACGGCAACAACAATTTCCAGGCGATCGCCGGCCTCGAGCTGTGTGCCCGCATAGGTGCTTTTTGGAACAATTTCGCCGTTGCGTTCGACCGCGATGCGTTTGCCTGTATAGCCAAGCGCTTCAATGAGCGCAGACACAGAAGTGGGGCCAGACAGGGTCTTGGGTTGACCATTGAGAACGATATTCATCGCAATATTGTAGTGGTTATAATCCACAAACGATGACCCAGATTACTAATATCGCTGCTTACAAATTTGTCCCTCTCGACAATCTTGAAGAGCGCCGTCTTGCCCTATTGGCACAAACTCAAACATACGCCCTCAAAGGGACTGTGCTATTAACGCCAGAGGGCATCAATTTATTTTTAGCCGGTACGCAAGAAAATATTCAGCATTTTTTGGACTGGTTGCGCGGGGATCCTGCGATGATCGATCTCGAAGCCAAGGTCAGTCTCTCACCAGACGTGCCTTTCAAGAAAATGTTGGTCAAAATTAAGCGTGAAATTATCCGCATGAATCATCCGACGATTCGTCCCGAGGCGGGACGTGCGCCCGCAGTAGATGCGCAGACGGCGGCTCGCTGGATTACGGACGGTCATGACGATGCCGGACGTCCCGTCGTGTTGCTAGATACACGCAACGATTTTGAAGTGGAGGCCGGCACCTTTGTGGGGGCAATCAATTGGAACTTGACCAAGTTCACCGAGTTCCCGCAGGCCTTGCTCGATCATAAAGAAGAGCTCGTGGGCAAGACTGTCATTAGCTTTTGCACAGGCGGTATCCGTTGTGAAAAAGCTGCGCTTTTTATGGGCGAAGTGGGCGTTGAAAACGTCTACCAGCTAGACGGCGGCATTCTCAAATATTTCGAGGAAACCGGTGGCATCGGCTATCAGGGCAATTGCTTTGTCTTTGATGAGCGCCGGACCGTAGATCCGACGCTTGCGCCACAACCACTGGTTTAGGGTTATTTTCCAGCCTGTGCACTCAGCGAATCCGCATGCCGGGTTGCGCACCACTCTCAGGATCCAAGACATAAATGCCTGGCTGCGCCTTCGGGTCAAAGTGGCTTGCTGAAAGCACCATGCCCTCAGACACACCAAATTTCATTTTTCTCGGCGCAAGGTTGGCCACTACAACAGTCAAGCGACCTTTGAGTTGCTCAGGTTCATACGCAGACTGAATCCCTGAAAAAATATTACGATGACGTCCCTCACCGAGGTCGAGCGTCAGTTGAAGGAGCTTGGTCGAACCTTCGACGCGCGCGCACTCAACAATCCGCGCGACCCGCATATCGACCTTGATGAAGTCATCGATGGTGATCGTGGCCGCGATGGGTTCGCCACCTGGCGTGAGTCCACCTGATTGATCAACTGCGGCAGCTGAAGCAGTTTCGGCAACCGTTGCAGCTTTGGGTTTGTCTTTGGCGGCCGCCTCAGCAGGCAGCTCAAACAATGCATCGAGCATCGTGGGCTCGACACGCTGCATCAGGTGTTTAAACGGGCTGATGTGCGTGGGTAGCTCGCCGGCATCGGACCATACAAAACTGCGTGACAGACCAAAAAGCTCTTGCGAGACACGTTGCGCCAGTACAGGCAAAATGGGTGTGAGCATGACCGTCAAGGCTTTAAAACCTGCCAGCGCGGTTGAGCAGATATGCTGTAGCGCTGCGCGTTGTGCGAGGTCTGCGTCAGCCAGACCTTTGGCAATCAGCCAGGGCTGAGCAGCGTCAAAGGCTTGGTTGATCTGATCGGCATGTGCCATGATTTCACGGATCGCACGACCGTATTCACGCGTTTCCAAATCAATGCGAACCGCTTCGGCAGCCTGTGTCCAGTGCGCTGTCAAGGCGGTGTCGCCAGGATACGCGAGCTGACCCTCAAAATACTTGCTGATGAAATTGGCTGCACGGCTGGCGATATTGATGTATTTACCGACCAGGTCGCTGTTGACGCGCGCGACAAAATCATCAGGATTAAAGTCAATGTCTTCGACGCGGGCGTTGAGTTTGGCTGCGATGTAATAGCGCATCCATTCAGCGTTCATGCCCAACTGGAGATAGCGTAACGGTGAAATTCCTGTGCCTCGGCTCTTGGACATTTTTTCACCGCTGACGGTGATAAAACCATGCACATTGAGTTGGTCAGGTGTTTTTCTGCCGGCAAACTTCAGCATGGCAGGCCAGAACAGTGCGTGAAAATAGACAATGTCTTTGCCGATAAAGTGCACTTGCTCAGTGGCATTGCCGGGTGTCAACAGCGCTTCAAAATCGATGCAGAGCTTGGCGCAGTAAGCCTTGAGCGAGGCGAGATAACCGACCGGCGCATCCAGCCAGACGTAAAAATATTTGCCTGGGGCATCAGGGATTTCGATTCCAAAATAGGGCGCGTCACGTGAAATGTCCCAGTCGCCCAGGTTGACTTGGTCGTCACCTTCGCCATGTCCGAGCCATTCGCGGGTTTTAGCCAGAACTTCGGACTGCAGGCGTTTGTGACCTTGCGTATTGGTGCCTGTGGTCCAGTCTTGTAAAAATTGTACGCAACGCGGGTCGGAGAGCTTAAAGAAAAAGTGCTCTGAGCTTTTGAGAATGGGGCGCGCTTGTGTCAGGGTCGAGTAGGGGTCAATCAGGTCGGTGGGCGCATAAACGGCGCCACAGGCCTCGCAAGAGTCGCCGTACTGATCTTTCGCGTGACATTTTGGGCACTCGCCCTTGATGTAACGATCTGGCAAAAACATGCCTTTAACTGGATCAAAAAACTGCTCAATCTCGCGTGTTTCGATCAGGCCGGCCTCGCGCAGCTTGCGATAGATGCCCTGAGAGAGCTCAACGTTTTCAGGCGAGTCGGTGGAGTGCCAGTGATCGAACGCGATATGAAAGCCTTGCAGATACTGCGGGCGCTCCGCCGCGATACGCGCCACCAGCTGCTGGGGAGTAATGCCTTCGGCCTCAGCTTTCAGCATGATGGGAGCACCGTGCGTGTCGTCGGCCCCGACAAAGTGCACCGTATGTCCCGCCATCCGCATCGAGCGCACCCAGATATCCGCCTGAATGTATTCCATGATGTGGCCAATGTGAAATGAACCGTTGGCGTAGGGCAGTGCGGTCGTGACAAAAATAGTTCGGGACATGAGTGAAAGGAAGCTTAGGTGGACATTGAGATCAATATGATCATTTTAGAGCAGTGAGTGACGGGTACAGGCCGTTCAAGCGGGGTCGTCAACTGGGCGGGTCCAGCAGGCTGACTGATCAAGTGAACTTAGCGGACGTCTCGGGATTCGACATCTGTGACGTCTTTTGTGCTCAAAGAACCCTGCGTTGACGTGGACTTGCGTCCGGATCTGCGCGCCATCCAGTATTCTTTGGCTTCGAAAGGTTTGCCGCGCAAGCGGGCAATCACCAGCAAAAAGATAATCGCAATGAGGGTGGAAAAAGTCAGGATGAGTGCCATCACCAGCCCGATGAAAGCCACCACGATGACCACGGCAAAGCGGATAATGCGGCGAAGTAGTTCAATCATAGTGATACCGTGGTTTAAATAAAAACAAAGATAGCAGAGGAATTGCAATGAGTGTAGCGCTAGTAGACGTCCGGGCAGTGCTTGAGCGGTTAATCGATCCAGTGACAGGCGTATCTCTGAGTCGCGCGGTCAAAGACACGCAGATCCAGATCGCGGATGGTCGCGTCAGCATTCAGGTGGTCTTGGGTTACCCCGCTGCCCGCCGATTTGAGTCTTTGCGCCGTCTGTTACTCGAGGCCCTTAAGGCTGCAAGAATCGCTCAAGCCGAAGTCACGCTTTCGAGCAAAATTATCGCCCATGCCGTACAGCCTGGGGTGGCATTGGTACCGAGTGTACGCAATATTATTGCCGTTGCCTCAGGAAAGGGGGGGGTGGGCAAAAGCACGACTGCGGTCAATCTCGCGCTCGCGCTGCAGGCAGATGGCGCCCGAGTTGGTTTGTTGGATGCGGATATTTACGGACCCAGCGTCCCCACATTATTGGGGGTGTCGGAGCGTCCTGATAGCGCAGATGGCAAAACCATGAGCCCAGTCGTGGGGCATGGTATTCAGACCAATTCGATTGGTTTTATGATCAGTGAAGACAATCCTGCCATTTGGCGCGGTCCGATGGTCACCCAAGCGCTTGAGCAACTGTTGCGGTCGACCAATTGGGATAATTTGGATTATCTAATCATCGATATGCCTCCTGGCACGGGTGATATCGCCTTGACCTTAGCGCAAAAAGTCCCTGTTGTTGGGGCGGTGATTGTGACGACGCCTCAAGATTTGGCTCTGTTGGATGCCCGCAAAGGGCTGCGCATGTTTGAAAAGGTCAATATCCCGGTGCTCGGCGTGATCGAAAACATGGCGATTCACGTTTGTAGTCAGTGCGGGCATGCCGAGCATATTTTTGGTGAAGGCGGTGGGCAGCGTATGGCGGACCAGTACAAGGTGTCTTGGTTGGGGGCGCTGCCGCTGTCGATGGCGATTCGGGTCGGGGCCGATGCCGGCAAGCCGACGGTGCTCTCAGACCCTGGCAGTGAGGCAGCCAAGCTTTACGGTGAGATCGCCGCCAGAGTCGCCGCCAAAGTGGATGCTTTGCCAAAGGATTTGAGTGATAAGTTTGGCGTGATTGCCGTTAAACGCACTTAGATTGAGTTTTACTGCCCTTGTATGGTCAGATCCGTCCATACAAGGGGTAAAATTCGCGCTCTCGACTTTTAATTTTGAGGCGCTTGTTTAATGAGCATCAAAAGCGACAACTGGATTCGCCGCACGGCCCAAAGCGAAGGGATGATTGAGCCCTTCGAGCCTGGCCAAGTGCGTTCGAACGAATCAGGACGGATTGTGAGTTACGGCACCAGCAGCTACGGCTATGACGTTCGCTGCGCCAATGAATTCAAAATCTTCACCAATATCAACTCGACGATTGTCGATCCCAAAAATTTTGATGAAAAATCTTTCGTCGACTTCAAGGGCGATATTTGCATCATTCCTCCAAACTCCTTTGCGCTCGCACGCACGGTCGAGTATTTCCGGATCCCTCGTAGCGTGCTGACGATTTGTTTAGGCAAGAGCACGTATGCGCGTTGCGGCATTATCGTTAACGTGACGCCTCTTGAGCCCGAGTGGGAAGGTCATGTCACACTTGAGTTTTCCAACACGACACCGCTGCCTGCAAAAATTTACGCTGGCGAGGGCTGTGCACAGATGTTGTTTTTTGAAAGTGACGAGATTTGCTCAACCTCTTACAAGGATCGGGGTGGCAAATATCAAGGGCAGCTCGGCGTGACATTACCGCGCACCTAATCGTTGATGACTTGGCACTGCTTTACTGACATGGTTTAGCAGCGCAAGTATGTTAATAAGACAATATATCGCTATGTGCCGAGCAGTGCATTCGGCTTCATTTATCCATTTATTTTCTGCGGAGTCCTCCGGATGAAATTTCGCTTCCCTATTTTTATCATTGATGAGGACTACCGCTCCGAGAACGCTTCGGGTTTGGGTGTTCGCGCGCTTGCAACGGCCATCGAAGCCGAAGGCATGGAAGTCATCGGTGTTACCAGCTACGGTGACTTGAGTTCCTTTGCCCAGCAACAAAGTCGTGCCAGTGCGTTTATCCTCTCCATTGACGATGAAGAATTCGATGTGGACTCTCCCGAGGATGTTGCGGGTGCGATCAAAAATCTCCGTGTATTTATCGGCGAATTACGGTTTCGTAATGCCGATATACCGATTTATCTTTACGGCGAAACACGGACGGCCGAGCATATTCCGAATGATATTTTGCGCGAATTGCATGGTTTCATTCACATGTTTGAGGATACGCCTGAGTTTGTGGCGCGTCACATCATCCGCGAAGCCCGCAGCTATGTCGACAGCCTGGCCCCGCCGTTTTTCCGTGAGCTGGTCAACTATGCGCAGGATGGTTCCTACTCCTGGCATTGCCCGGGACACTCGGGAGGCGTTGCCTTTCTAAAGAGCCCCGTTGGTCAAATGTTTCACCAGTTTTTTGGTGAAAACATGTTGCGCGCCGACGTCTGTAATGCCGTGGATGAACTCGGTCAGCTGCTCGACCACACGGGCCCTATTGCTGAGTCCGAGCTCAATGCCGCGCGGATTTTTAACGCCGATCATTGCTATTTCGTCACCAATGGCACGTCCACCTCGAACAAAGTCGTTTGGCATGCCAACGTGGCGGCAGATGACATTGTGGTGGTGGATCGCAACTGTCACAAATCGATTTTGCACGCCATCACGATGACGGGGGCGATCCCGGTGTTTTTGCGCCCAACCCGCAATCACATGGGCATCATCGGGCCGATTCCCCTCGAGGAGTTTGAGCCAGAAAATATCCAGAAAAAAATCGATGCCAATCCTTTTGCTCGTAACGTGAAAAACAAGAATCCACGTATCTTGACTTTGACGCAGAGCACCTATGACGGCGTGATCTATAACGTCGAGACGATTAAGGCAAAACTCGGCAATCTCGTGGATACGCTTCATTTCGACGAGGCCTGGTTGCCACACGCGGCCTTCCATAGCTTTTATCAGGATATGCATGCCATTGGCGCAGGACGACCGCGCAGTCCAAAAGCAATGGTGTTTGCCACACACTCGACGCACAAGCTGCTGGCTGGGATCTCGCAAGCTTCCCAGATCATTGTTCAGGAGCCTGAGTCACGCAAGCTTGATCGCAACATATTTAACGAAGCCTACCTGATGCATATGTCCACCTCCCCGCAGTACGCGATTATCGCGTCCTGTGACGTGGCGGCGGCCATGATGGAGGCCCCGGGCGGTACGGCCCTGGTCGAGGAGAGCATTCGCGAGGCGCTTGATTTCCGCCGCGCGATGCGCAAGGTTGATCTCGAGTACGGGGATGATGACTGGTGGTTTACCGTATGGGGGCCTGATTACCTGGCCGCGCATGGCGTGGGCGAACAGTCCGATTGGATGCTTAAAGCCAATGATCATTGGCACGGTTTTGGTGATCTTGCCGAAGGTTTCAATATGCTTGATCCGATCAAGGCGACGATTGTCACACCGGGATTGGATATGTCCGGTAGTTTTGGTGACACCGGCGTGCCTGCCGCGCTTGTCTCAAAGTACTTGACTGAGCACGGCGTGGTGGTTGAAAAGACGGGTCTGTATTCCTTTTTCATCATGTTTACGATTGGCATTACCAAAGGCCGTTGGAATACGTTACTGACGGCTTTGCAGCAGTTTAAGGATGACTACGACCGTAATCAACCTATGTGGCGTATCTTGCCGGACTTTTGTAAGGACCATCGGCGCTATGAGCGCATGGGGTTGCGTGATTTGTGCCAACAGATTCATGAGCAGTACCGCAAGCATGATGTCGCGCGCCTGACGACCGAAATGTATCTCAGCGACATGGTGCCCGCACTCAAGCCCTCGGATGCCTTTGCCAGAATGGCGCACCGCGAGGTCGAGCGCGTTTCCATTGATCAGCTCGAAGGCCGCGTGACAGGTGTGTTGTTAACGCCCTATCCACCCGGTATTCCCTTGCTGATTCCGGGCGAGCGTTTCAACAAAACCATCGTGCAATACCTGCAGTTCGCGCGTGAGTTCAATCAAATGTTTCCTGCCTTTGAGACGTATATCCACGGCTTGGGTGAAGATGAATTGCCCAATGGTGAAAAGCGCTATTACGTGGACTGTCTGATTGAAGAGCAATGCTGAGCAGTCAACGTCAAACGATTCGTCTGACTGAGGGCGTGTATGCAGTTTAATGTGGCGGTTATTGGTGCAGGCGCCGCGGGCATGATGTGTGCCGCGGTCGCCGCGCAGCGAGGACGCTCGGTCGTGCTGATGGATCACGCCAGTAAACTGGCGGAAAAAATCCGTATTTCGGGTGGTGGCCGTTGTAATTTCACCAATAAACAGGTGCTTCCTGAGAACTTCATCTCAGCCAATCCGCATTTTTGTAAGTCTGCCTTGGCCAGTTATACCCCTCAGGACTTTATTGACCTGATGCGCCGTCATGACATTGCCTGGCATGAAAAGCACAAAGGTCAGCTATTTTGCGACGATAGTAGCGAGTCGATTATCGAGATGCTGCGTGTCGAGTGTGATCAAGGGGGTGTCCAGTGGCGGATGCCGTGCGAGGTCAAGGAAGTCTTGCATTCGGAGTCCGCGGGGACCACAGTTTTTACGATCAACACCTCCATTGGGCCAATTCTTGCGAGCAATTTGGTCGTGGCCACGGGTGGCCTGGCGATTCCACAGCTTGGTGCGACAGATTTTGGTTTAAAACTCGCCCGACAGTTCGGACTCAAGGTGATTGAGCCCCGCCCGGCACTGGTGCCGTTGACCTTTGACGCGGAGGCGTGGACACCGTTTGGCGCACTCGCGGGTGTTGCCTTGCAGGCAACGGTGAGCGCAGGCCCGGGGCGGCGTGCGCAGCAGTTTCTTGAGGATGTCTTATTTACCCACCGGGGCCTATCCGGTCCCGGTATTTTGCAGATTTCGAGCTATTGGCAGCCCGGTGAGGCGATCGTGCTGGACTTAGCGCCAGGACTAGACGTGTCCGCCAAACTGGTCGAGGCGAAGGTCGGTGGCAAGCAACAGTTGGGGACGGTACTTTCATCTCTCTGGCCCAAACGCCTTGCGGAGCAGTGGCTGGGCGAACAAACGACGACAAGACTCGCCGATGCCCCAGATCGCGTCCTCAAGGACTTAGCACAGCGCATTCAGGCTTGGGCCCTCGTGCCAAGCGGAACGGCGGGCTACAAAAAAGCCGAAGTCATGCGGGGAGGTGTGGATACGCGCGGGCTGGATCAGCGCAGTATGCAAGCCCGCAACGTCCCTGGCCTGCACTTTATCGGTGAAACGGTCGATGTGACGGGATGGCTGGGTGGCTACAACTTTCAGTGGGCATGGGCTTCTGGCGTTGCCTGTGGGCGCAGCCTCTGATTTCTGAGGGGCGGATGCCCGAGTTGAGGCAAGGACGGACTTGTCGCGGGCGCACTTTTCGCGTTATGCTTCAACCGCTGTGAACGCATATTGCGGGAGAGCGCAAAGCAGTCCCTTTATGGACTTATGTTTGCCGCCGAAGGCGCAATTCGCCCAGAATCGCTCAGGCCCCCTATACCGCAACATGACTTGAACGTTTTTATACAGAAAACGTTCAGCACAACACTCTGGAGAGACCCGCGACCCATTAAATAGGTCACCACGGGCGCCGAAGGTGCACACCCGTGAGCATGCGGGGCAACTCTCAGGCAAAAGGACAGAGGGGCGGATCGCCAGTCAAATTTCGTGCGCCCAGCGCATGCGATTGAGGTGCCGCACCTTTCTACTGTCTTATTTCTCTATCGGAGTTTTTCTATGTCTGCTGATTTAAAGCGCACCCCTCTTGCCAGCGTGCATCTTGCCGCAGGCGCGCGCATGGTTGATTTCGGTGGCTGGGAAATGCCCGTCAATTACGGCTCGCAAATCGAAGAGCACCATGCCGTGCGTCGCGATGCGGGCATGTTCGATGTCTCGCACATGCTCAATGTGGATGTGGTCGGCGCCGATGCAACCCCTTTTTTACGCAAGCTAATCGCCAATGACGTGACCAAACTCACACAGACTGGCAAGGCGCTTTACTCCTGTATGTTGAATCCACAGGGTGGTGTGATCGACGATCTGATTGTTTATTTTTTTACATCGACACAATGGCGTTTGGTCGTGAATGCTGGCACAGCAGAAAAAGATATCGCCTGGATGCAACGTGTCGCAGTCTCCGGTGGGTTTAACGTCACCGTGACGCCCAGACGCGATCTCGCCATGGTCGCAGTGCAAGGGCCGAATGCCCGAGCCAAAGTGTGGGCGACGCGTCCCGCTTGGCGTGCCGCAACAGAAAGTCTCGGCGTATTTTCTGGCGCACAGTTCCCGGGCGATATCATGGTCGCGCGCACAGGCTACACCGGCGAAGACGGTTTTGAAATTGTCGTCCCCGCCGCTGAGGTTGAGCAACTCTGGAAGGATCTGACTGCACAGGGTGTTGCGCCCTGTGGCCTGGGTGCGCGCGATACCTTACGCCTCGAAGCAGGCATGAATTTATATGGTCAGGATATGGATGAGTTGATTCATCCAAATCAGGCAGGTTTAACCTGGACCGTTTCTCTCAAGGATGCAGAGCGCCGCTTCATTGGTCGTGATGCGATCGAGCAATTTGCGGATCCGCGCGTGTTTATTGGCCTCAAGCTTTTAGACCGTGGCGTCATGCGCGCCCATATGGGGGTGCGCACGGCCAAGGGGCTGGGCGAGGTCACAAGCGGCACGATGTCCCCAACCATGGGCGTCTCAGTTGGTTTTGGCCGACTCCCTCAAGGTGTCGCCGTGGGCGATCAGGTTGAGATTGATATCCGTGGCAAGTGGATGCCCGCCGTGGTGTGTAAGTTGCCTTTCGTGCGCAATGGTCAAGTTGTCGCGCACGCGTAGCCTCTGCGTTGAAACGTTTAAACCGTATTCATTTCATTCGTACTCTTTGAAACTACTTCTTTGAAACCACTTCTTTAACACCGCTTCTTTGACACTGCATTCCTTATAAATTTTCGGAGACTTTCATGAGCATTCCTAGCGATCGTAAATACGCAAAAACCCACGAATGGATCAAGGCCGAAGGCGATGTGATGATCGTTGGTATTACCGGACCTGCCCAAGAGCAGCTCGGTGATCTGGTGTTTGTGGGTGACGTCAAAATAGGCGCCAAGCTTGCCGCCGGTGCCACTGCAGGCGTTGTGGAGTCCGTAAAGGCTGCCTCTGACATCTACGCGCCGGTCGCCGGCGAGATCGTTGGTTTTAATGAGGCGCTCAATGATGCGCCTGAGAGCATCAATGCCAGCCCGTATGGCACCTGGATCTTTAAGATCAAGGCAAACAACCCTGCAGATGTAGATGGTTTGCTCGATGCAGCAGGCTATCAGACCGTCGCTGACGCAAGTTAAGGCAAACACCATGTCTCAAGCTTTAGATACCTCGAACGAATTTGTTCCTCG
Source organism: Bordetella parapertussis (assembly GCA_945862495.1). GTDB lineage: Bacteria > Pseudomonadota > Gammaproteobacteria > Burkholderiales > Burkholderiaceae_B > Zwartia > Zwartia parapertussis_G. The sequence goes on from CAMAYM010000010.1 coordinate 37,565, forward strand.
CCACATCGGTCCGAGCGAGCAAGATCAGCAAAAAATGCTCGCCGCAATTGGTGCAGCGGATCTCGATACGCTGATGCGTGAAGTTGTCCCTGCAAACATCCATATGTCTCGCGAGCTTGATCTGCCTGGCGCGCGCTCCGAAGCGGATGTGTTGGGTGAAATGCGCAAAATTGCGGCCGACAATCAAGTTTTTCGTAACTACATCGGACAGGGCTACTACGGTACGCATACGCCCAATGTTGTGCTGCGTAACATTCTCGAAAATCCTGCTTGGTATACGGCCTACACCCCCTATCAGCCTGAGATTGCGCAAGGTCGTCTTGAGGCGATCTTGAATTATCAAACGATGGTGGCGGATCTGACGGGCCTTGATATTTCGAACGCCTCCTTGCTCGATGAGGGCACCGCCGCTGCCGAAGCGATGACCCTCGCGCGTCGTGCCTCGACAGCGCAAAGCAAGGTCTTTTTTGTTTCTCAGCATTGCCATCCTCAGACGATCGAAGTCATTCGCACACGTGCGGATGGCTTAGATATTGACGTGATCGTGGGAGACGAGTCCAAGGGCGTACCCGCATGTTTCGGTTTGCTCGTGCAATACCCTCACTCCTTGGGCGCAGTCGCAGACTATCGTGCCCTGACTGAGCACGTGCACGCGCAGGGCGGTGTGGTAGCTTGCGCGACGGACTTGTTGGCGCTGGCTTTGCTTGAGCCGCCCGGCCACTGGGGTGCTGATATTGCGATCGGCTCTGCACAACGTTTTGGCGTGCCGTTTGGTTTTGGTGGCCCGCATGCGGGCTTTATGGCGTGTAAGGATGCGTTCAAACGTAATATGCCAGGGCGTCTCGTGGGGGTCTCCAAAGACGCTCAGGGCAATCGGGCCTTGCGTCTGGCGCTGCAGACGCGCGAACAGCATATCCGTCGTGAAAAAGCCACTTCGAATATTTGTACTGCACAGGTATTGTTGGCGGTGATGTCCAGCATGTATGCCTTGTGGCATGGTCCCAAAGGGATCCAGTCGATTGCAACGCGTGTGCATCAATCGACCGCGATTCTCAAACAGGCAATCACTGCGCTTGGCATCAAGGTGGCAAACGACACCTTTTTTGATACGCTTTTGCTTGAAACGGGTGCGCAGACGGATGCTGTACTCAAAGCAGCCCGCGCGGCGCGTATCAATTTGCGAAGCGTCAGCGCCACGCAACTGAGTATTTCGCTTGATGAAACAGTGACGCTTCAGGATCTTGAGCAGCTACTCGCCGTACTAGCCGGTGCGATAGGTAAGGCTTCGCCAAAACTTTCGATCGACGTCAATGGTTTACCAGGCATCCCCGCCAGCGTTGCGCGCAAGCAAGCCATTCTCAGCCATCCTGTTTTTTCAAGCATTCAGTCTGAGACAGACATGCTGCGCTACTTGCGCAAGCTGTCCGACAAGGATTTGGCGTTAGATCGCACCATGATCCCGCTCGGTTCTTGCACCATGAAGCTCAACGCCACCGTCGAGATGATTCCTGTCACTTGGCCAGAGTTTGCGGCGATTCATCCCTTCGCACCTGCAGACCAGACGCGTGGCTATCAGACGATGATCGAGCGCTTGTCCAAAGACCTCTGCGAAATTACCGGTTACGACGCAATTAGCTTGCAGCCTAACTCTGGCGCGCAAGGTGAGTACGCAGGTTTGCTCGCGATCCGTGCTTACCATCGTGCGAACGGACAGCACCAACGTGATGTCTGTCTGATTCCGGCTTCGGCGCACGGCACCAATCCAGCTTCCGCCAATATGGTGGGCATGGACGTGGTGGTCATCGGCTCCGATGCGCACGGCAACGTCGACCTTGATGATCTGAAAGCCAAAATCGCTAAGGTCGGTGATCGTTTGGCGGCATTGATGGTGACATATCCTTCGACGCATGGCGTATTTGAGGAATCGATTACGACGATTTGTGATCTGATTCACGCTGCTGGCGGTCAGGTCTATATGGACGGCGCCAACATGAACGCGATGGTGGGTGTGGCTCAGCCAGGCAAGTTTGGTTCGGATGTATCCCACCTCAACTTGCACAAAACCTTCTGCATTCCGCACGGTGGCGGTGGACCGGGTGTTGGGCCTGTTGGTGTGCGTGCGCACCTTGCACCATTTTTACCCGGTGTGGTGAGCGAAAAGGGTGTGATGGCCAATGGCATGCCAGTGGGGCCTGTATCGGCTGCACCTTTCGGCTCTGCAAGCATTTTGCCCATTCCTTTCGTCTACATTTCTTTGATGGGTGCACAAGGCTTGCGTCGGGCCACAGAAGTGGCCATTCTGAGCGCAAACTATGTTGCCCGTCGCTTGGCGGATCATTACCCAGTGCTGTACACCGGTCGCAATGATCGCGTGGCGCACGAGTGCATCCTGGATATGAATCCAATCAAGGAAGCCTCAGGCATTGGTGCCGAGGACATTGCCAAGCGTTTAATGGATTATGGTTTCCATGCACCGACCATGAGCTTTCCGGTCGCAGGTACCTTGATGGTTGAGCCAACAGAGTCAGAAGGCTTGGCTGAGTTGGATCGGTTTATCGAGGCCATGATTTCGATTCGCAAAGAAATTGCTCAAGTCGAGCGTGGTGAACGCGATAAGAGCGACAACGTTTTGAAAAATGCGCCTCATACCGCCAAGATGCTGTTGGCCGAGGAGTGGCACCACGACTATCCTCGCCAGCAAGCGGCCTATCCAGTTGCAAGTTTGCGCGACAGTAAGTATTGGCCACCCGTTGGCCGCGTGGACAACGCCTGGGGTGATCGTAACTTGGTGTGTTCGTGTTTGCCGATTGAAGCGTACGCCGAGCAGGTGGAGTGAACACAGCAACGATCACCTTGCGGTGATCGTTGCTTACGCGCAAGGTTGAGCGGTCGCTTAAGTTAGTTTGATTTAGGCGTGTCCGCTTGCACAGCTTCTTTCGAAGGTTGGGTGTTTGTGCTACTTGCCGGTGCGGCGACGGCTGCGGCAGCTTCGGCGGCCGCTTTTTCAGCCGCTACTTTTTCAACAGCATCCACGCGCGCTTTTTCGGCGGCTTTAAGCTCGACTGAAAACTCTCTGACGAGTTTAAAGAAGGTGCTCACCATGCCTTCGATAGCATCCTGTCCGATTCCGCCATACGCACTGATATCCATTTCCAAGACCGGCGTATTTGAATCATTGATAAACACGCGTGCCCATCGATTCCGTAAATTCCAGTCGTTCACGAATTTAAGTGGAGCGGTTTGCATGGTCGGATACGTTGCACGGAGCAGGACGTCTTCGCACGTCGGATCTTTGCGGCAGCCACTAAAGATGATTTCTATCTTGCTGGCGCCTAGATCGCTTGGTGCAACGTTCAAGACCAAATCTCCGTCGCGATCTCTTGACTCTTGGTACCTAAAGTCAGCATCACTCAAAATGGTAGTCAGTACCGCTGGATCCAAGTGCTGGAGCGATGCGGTTTCGTCGGAGCCGACTTGGCCTGCCGCAGTTTGAGTCGCGAGCCACGCAGAGGGCACGAAGGTGCTCAACAGTTTCAGGATAGGTTCAGCAGACGTACGTTGACCATTTATTCTCAGCGCATCGTTTTGAACATTGAAGTGGCTGACAAGCAAACCGTTTTGAATGCGACCTAACTTGAGTTGAACCGCCAGATCTGCAAGTCGTCTCGACTCGCGATCAGCAAGCCCTTTGATTTTGGCAGGATTCGAACCCGGAGTCTGTAAGGACTGCAATACAAGCGCGTTCACCATTGGTTGAGAAACTGTCAGTGTTGCATCAAGCGTGTCGATGAGACTTCCTCGCAGACCGATGCCTCCACTGGCAAGTTCCGCAGGCTTAAGAGAGGCGTTGAGTGTGAGCTGAGTCTTCCCGGCGGGTGTTTCCCAACTCAGTGGCTCAATACGAATGGCTGGACTATTTTTAAGAATTCCATGCAGTTGTAGCCAGATCCTTTTAATTTCTGCTGCGCTTAATGATTCTGGCGCGAGAACATGACTGATCATGCGGATGAGTGTGCGGTTGTATAGCTCCAACAGCGGAACGAGCGCTCGATCACTAAGCTTGTCGACAGTGATTCCAAGTTTAAAAGCACCTATTTTTTTTTGCGCAATACTCAACGATCCAATATCGATACGTGTTTCGCTGTTCACATCGGAGTCATCGCGCGTCAACGCTGTGCGGAGCTTCAGTTTTTCAAGTTCAAAGGTCGGCGCATTGACGGAGGCCCATGTCAGGCTGGCAACATCATGTTTGTCGGTGCCGATGGGTAACCCTAAAGCACTATATTTAGCATCAGTTTCTAGTTTGACACCCTTGATATCGAAAGTGGTGAGACCATCTGTCACATTGAGCGCGTCGAGGGTGAGCTCAACTTTTCTGTTTCGAAGGCGTGGTCCGATTTCAGCTTTAAGTTGAGCGCCACCAAACTGGACACGCAAGGCATCTTGCCGAAGATCGATCGGTGCCGCGGTCCATAAAAGTTTTGCGACACCATTCGTCGCGATACGTGTTTGTCCGACGATAAACGGACGCACCTGGTTTGTGTTGAAAAGCGCTTCAGTCCAAGGCGTGGACGCACCATTTGTTTCAATCAACGCGCCCACAGCAGAAAAGTCCCCACTTAGAATATTTTTGAGCGGGAATGGGCCATGCGAAATGTCGTTAACAAAGAGGACCTCGCGTTTGAGTGCTGTCGAAGTGTCTTGTTTGGATGGAAGCGTCAGAATATAGGATGCCTGACTTGAAAAAATCCCGCGTTGGTAATGCTGAGTGGATACGCGAATTTGGTCTGACCATGTGCGCGACAGGTGGAGGTTGAGCGCATCTATCGCGGCATAAGATTGCGCTTGGATACGGAACCCTGACCACAGACTTGCACCGCTATACGCCGCGATGAGCACGGCCAACGTTGCCAATACAATGATTGATTTTTTTTTCATTTCTCTGATATCCCTTGGCTGCTCAGCTTAACGTATTGCACGACATCAAAGGACAAGCCATTTTCAGGAGGGTGAGATATTCTGGATGTTTCTATCCATTGTTTTTTGTCCAAGGATGCAAAAAAAGCATCCCCTTCAATGTGCGCCTGAACCTCCGTGGCGATGATTTGTTGGGCCAGGGGGAGCGCCTCTTGATAGATTTGTGCGCCACCAATGACGAAGGCTTGGTCAGCATCCTGGACGGCTTCAATGGCGAGCGCGAGACTGGTTACACACTGAGCACCCGGGGCTGTGTATTGTGGATTTCTCGTAATGACAATATTACGGCGTCCAGGCAGCGGCCTGCCGAGAGACTCCCAGGTTTTGCGCCCCATGATGACTGGATGTCCCAATGTCGTGCGCTTGAAATGCGCCAAGTCGCTGGGCAATTTCCAGGGGAGGGTGTTGTCTCGCCCAATCACGTTGTTGAGTGCGTAGGCGACGATCAAGGAGAGCTGCATGTGATTCGGGCCTTTTGAGCGTAAGTGCAATGCTGGTTTTAAACCGCAACCGGCGCTTTGATGTGCGGGTGATGCGCGTAGTTTTCAATGACAAAGTCTTCGTAGCGATAGTCAAACAGAGACTCGGGCGTTCGTTGAATGCGCAGCGTAGGATAGGGATTGGGTTGTCGCGAAAGCTGAAGCTCCACTTGTTC
>CAMAYM010000011.1 GCA_945862495.1 Bordetella parapertussis
GACGCCTTCTTTGCCGACTTTGTCCATTGCATCAGCAATGATCTGGCCGATTGAGAAGTCGCTGTTAGCCGAAATCGAACCGACTTGGGCGATTTCTTTGGTTGTGGTGCATGGCTTGGAGAGCTTTTTGAGCTCAGCAACCGCCGCAATCACAGCCTTGTCGATGCCGCGCTTGAGGTCCATTGGATTGATGCCGGCAGCCACGTACTTAAGGCCTTCAACAACGATCGACTGAGCCAACACGGTTGCAGTCGTTGTACCGTCACCAGCGTTGTCAGAAGTCTTGGAAGCCACTTCCTTGACCAGCTGTGCGCCGATGTTTTCAAATTTGTCTTTGAGTTCGATTTCTTTAGCGACCGACACGCCGTCTTTGGTAACGGTTGGGGCACCGAAAGAGCGCTCGAGCACAACGTTACGACCCTTTGGGCCGAGGGTTGCTTTTACTGCATTGGCGAGGATATTTACGCCACGGACGATACGGACGCGTGCGTCATCGCCGAATAAAACTTGCTTGGCAGCCATTTATCTTTCCTTAAAGTGTTCTGTTTACTGGACAACTGCGAGGATTTCTTCCTCACGGATGACGAGGACCTCTTCGCCGTCGACTTTGACTGTCTGACCGGCATATTTGCCGAACAAGACTTTATCGCCAACTTTGACGTCCATTTTCAGGACTTTGCCATCTTCGGTTTGTTTGCCGGGACCAACAGCTAGCACTTCACCTTGATCGGGCTTTTCAGCGGCGCTTTCAGGGATGACGATGCCCGAGGCAGTTTTGCGCTCGTTGTCCAGGCGTTTGACGATCACGCGATCGTGTAGGGGACGCAGGGCCATGTAGAACTCCTGTTATTTACAAAAATGGGTTGTTAAAAAGTCTGCAGGAGAATTGTTAGCACTCGTTGCAGATGAGTGCTAATTATAGAGGGTGTTTTGGGGATTTCAAGTGCAGGAAGGGTGAACTTGAGGAATTGAAGGCTATGGAATTTTTAGGGCACTGATTTGCGAGAGGGCTTCTGCGGCAATCGGAGCGTTGAGTTTTGCTGAGCAAAACTTCAAGCGCTCCACTTGCCTGCAATGAGACTGACGAAAAAATTACTTTCGCGCCGCCCGACGCGCGGCCTTGGCCGCCATAAAGTCACCGACAATTTTCGCGTGCTCAGCCGTTTTGTGTGCAATCGCCTGATACGCAGCCGACAACTCCAACAGATTAGACAACGACGACGTCTGCCCCTCACGCAACAAACGCTTCGTCATCCGCACCGCAGGCGCAGAATTGACCGCCATTTTGCGCGCCAAGGTCTGCGCCGTTGACAACAGATCCTCCGCCGGCACCACACGCGACACCATGCCCCAGTCTAAGGCGGTTTTCGCATCAATCGCCTCGCCCGTAAACGACATTTCAGCCGCACGCGCCATACCAATCACACGCGGTAAAAACCACGCACCGCCATCACCTGCCACGATCCCGACCTTGACGAAACTCTCGGCAAAGGTCGCTTGCTCCGACGCAATCCGCAAATCACACATACATGCCAGATCACAGCCCGCACCAATCGCAGGACCATTAACCGCTGCAATGGTCGGCACCTCAATTTGATGAATCGCGAGAGGCAAGCGCTGAATGCCCTGCCGATACTCTTGGCGCAAGACCTCACTCCCGAAACCAGAACCGATTTGACGCTCCATTTCGTCGATTTTTCCACCTGAGGAAAAAATCGGACCGTTCGCCGTAATGATGACGGCACGCACACTCGGATCGTGCTCGATTCGGTGACACGCCTCCAACATGGCCTCCACAATACCGGTCCCTGTTAAGGCATTGCGCGTTTCTGGGTGATTGAGCGTAAGTGTGACGACCCCTAAGTCGTCTTGGTCGTATTGGAGAACATCTGACATAGCAGTTGAGCCTTATGAATCATTGAATATGGGGAAATCAGCGCCCTGCGGCCTTGGCGGTGACGCCGCCTGCTACGCCAAAATCAGTCGCGGGACGGTCAAACAGGATCACACGGATATTTTGTTTGGATACCCCAATCGCCTGCTCAGTCGCCTCAAACATCGCGGCAATCACAGCAGCTTTTTGATCCTCCGTGCGACCACGGATCAAACCCACAGTAATCATCACCATTTCCTTGCCAATTTCACCTGCAACAATGACATGATCCGCAGGAATTTCCTGCAAGACAACGCGCACGGAAGCCAAAGGTGCGCCAATGCTGTCGACCACCGATTGCGTCAGCTTTTTCAGCAAGTCAGTCTTTTTTGCGGCACTATGGCCCTGCAGAATTTGAACGTTAAGCATTGGCATCGTGTGCTATCTTCCAAAAATGAGTTGAGATGCCTGAATCTGTCAGGCGGTTGTCATTTATAAACCAAGTTTGCAAACATGTCCCCTCATCCTTCGAAACATAAGAGCAAAGGCGGCTTTCGCAGAGTGTTTAAAGCGGGCGGCTACTCACTTAGTGGACTGCGCGCCGCACTCCGTTATGAGGCCGCGTTCAGGCAAGAGCTTTTACTGGTGCTCATTTTGGCGCCCCTCGCGTTCTGGATCGGCCAAAGCGCTGTGCAGATCATCTTGCTGCTTAGCTCTTTAGTGCTTGTATTGATTGTTGAGTTACTGAATTCCGCGATCGAAGCGGTTGCAGACGCCGTCACACTAGAAAATAACGAACTGATCGGTCGCGCCAAAGATCTTGGCAGCGCTGCTGTCATGGTGAGTCTGCTTTTAGCTGTGGCCCTTTGGATCACCTTGCTGCTCAACAAGTGGTACAACTTTTTTTAGCTTGTCCATCTTTTTAGGCTCTAATAGAGTCAATTTTCATTTGCACACTGTCGTCATGTCCTTTATTCAAAAACTAAATGCCGCTTGGGCAAGCTCCCAATCCCTCCTGATGGTAGGCCTGGACCCAGACTTGACGCGGATGCCCGCCGAACTAAAAGGTAAACCAGACGCGATTTTTCAGTTTTGCAAACAAATTATTGATGCGACGGCGCCCTTTGTGTGCGGTTTCAAACCACAAATCGCCTATTTTTCTGCGGTTGGTGCAGAGGGACAGCTTGAGGATATCTGTTCATACCTCAAGGAAAACTACCCTCATCTTCCTCTTGTGTTAGATGCCAAGCGAGGCGATATTGGTGCGACCGCAACCCAGTACGCGCAAGAAGCTTTTGGAAGATATAACGCAGATGCGGTCACGATTAGCCCTTACTTAGGATCAGATTCAGTCGAACCCTATCTGGAGTGGAAAGAGCGCGGCGTTATTGTTTTGTGCCGGACGTCTAATCCTGGCGGTTCAGACCTGCAGTTTTTGGAAACGGATGGTGTGCCCTTGTATTTGCGTGTCGCAGACTTGGTCGCCAACAAGTGGAACAAAACGGGACAGTGCGGACTAGTGGTGGGCGCCACATTTCCTAATGAGCTTGCGGCTGTTCGCCGCGCGGTCGGCGACAGTATTCCTCTGTTAGTGCCAGGGATTGGTGCGCAAGGTGGAGATATTGCGGCAACCTGCGCAGCTGGCTGTAATGCACAGAAAACCGGCATGATGATCAACTCGTCACGGGCTATTTTGTACGCGACAGGCCCCGGCCATTGGACAGAGGCTGCCGCGTCAGTTGCCAAGCAAACACGCGACGACATCAACGCACATCGATAAGATGCGGCCTGTGACGATCTAGGGCAACAAGCTACAGGCAAACTGCAGGGAAAAGGCAACCGAGGCGTCTCGCACGGCATCGCGGTCCCCTTGGAAAATCTGTGAGGTCGCGTGCACGACCACACCCGAGGGTGCGCGTTGCGCAAAACCAAACCACACCAAACCAACCGGCTTATTTGCCGAGCCGCCCCCTGGACCCGCGATGCCTGTCGTGGTTAATGCCAGCGTGGCTCGCGGTGCCATCGCCAGCACCCCCGCCGCCATTTGACGGGCAACCTCTTCACTGACGGCACCAAACTCATCTAAAGTTTCGCGTGCGACTCCGAGCTGGGCGTGTTTTGCCATATTGCTATAGGTGACCCAACCTTGATCAAACCAGCCGCTTGAGCCGGGAACTGCCGTCACTGCACCCGACAACAACCCGCCCGTACAGGACTCAGCAGTTGCAAGCCAACCATGGCGGGCGAGAAGTAGCTGACCCAATTGGGCGGCCAGAGCACGCGAATCATTTTGCATACATTTTCTCTATGGTTTGACGTTAGGAGAAATACACTGCAGGACCAAAGCGCACAAGCAGTGCCATCACGATCAGTGTGTATCCGGCCGCAAGCAAATCATCAACCATCACACCAATGCCACCTTTGAAGCGCGCATCGACTTGACGGATGGGTGGAGGTTTGACGGTATCGAAAATCCTAAAGAGGACAAAGGCAATGGTCTGTGCGAGAAGTGAGCCAGGCACCAGCCACAAAACGAGCCAAAAGGCCACGAACTCATCCCAGACAATGCCAACATGATCTTGAACACCCATCGCCTGACTGACACGATGGGCCGCCCAGCAACCGTAGATGAAACACACAAACAAAAAAAGTCCCATCGTCAGGTTGCTGACGCCTGGGGAGACAAAGATCCAAAGAAACCACGCCAACAAGGTTCCCCACGTCCCGGAACCAGGGCGAATCAAGCCCGAGCCAAACCCGAACATCAGAATTCGACCAGGGTCGGAGAAGACCCAACGCAGCGTAGGCCATGTGGTGCGATGCCTAGTCGAAACACCTGTCATATTATTTCCGGAAATGGTCGAAGCCTTGCGGCAGGGGTTGAATCAGCTGACCGGCTTCGTCATACACAGACAACTCCGGTCCGGCGGTGATTTGGCCAACTCGAGTCAAAGGCACACCCGCCTCAAGCCCAATGCGCTCAAAATCATCACGCTGGTCCTCGGCAGCAGTGAGGCACAACTCATACACGTCTCCGCCTGCTAGGACGGCACGCCGTCGATCCGCCTGGGAGAGCTGAGCAAGTGCAGGATGGACGGGCAACAGACTCTCATCAATACGCGCGCCAACGCCACTCGCTTGAAGAATATGGCCCAAGTCCTGCAACAAGCCATCAGAAATATCAATCGCCGCATGTGTGTGTGCCGCGAGGCGACGACCTAAAAATACGCGAGGGTTCGGTCGCTCAAGCGAGTCACGTGTTTGCTCAAGCAGGCTGCCCTCGAGACCAAATAGTCCTTCGTTCGGACCGTCTTTTAAAGATCCAGCCAAAATTCGGTAGGCGACGTCCGCCGCACCGAGTTGACCAGATACCCAGATATCGTCACCGACCTTTGCCGCGCTACGACGCATCGCATGCGCCGGGTCGACCTCACCCAATACCGTGACGCTAATGGCGATGCCTTGTTCACTGCGTGTCGTGTCCCCACCAATCAGCGCACAGCCATGTTGATCCGCGAGCGCATAAAACCCATCGGCGAATCGCGCAACCCAAGACTCGTCAAAACTTGGTAGGGCCAAACCTAATAAACACGCGATGGGTTTTGCGCCCATGGCAGCTAAATCAGACAGGTTCACGGCAAGAGACTTGTGCCCGAGCGTAAAGGCGTCAACATCCGGGAAAAAATGCCGGCCTTCAAGCAATAAATCCTTGCTGGTTGCCAACTCTAGACCGGGTGTGATCCGAAACAAGGCGCAATCGTCCCCCCCGCCGAGCATTCCGGCAGGCACCGGACGCTTGAAAAAGCGAGAGATCAGATCGAATTCGGACGCCACGTTGATTGATGCGCTTAGCGTCGGGCAGCGGCCCGAACCTCAGTCGACCTGGCCTCTGCGGCCAGCTTGTCGAGCACGCCGTTGACGAACTTGAAGCCATCAGTCCCGCCAAACGACTTGGCGAGCTCGACCGCTTCGTTGATCGCAACGCGATAGGGCACGTCAATTTGATGGACTAGCTCAAAGCTACCGATCAGCAAAATGCCGTGCTCAATCGGAGAAAGCTCTGGAAGCGGACGATCCACAAAAGGTGAAAACTTTTCACGCAACGCAGGTGCTTCTCTCATCGCACCATGCAATAACGTTTGAAACCACACCACATCGGCCTGATCGAACTCATCCTCGTCACGAAGATGTGCTTCGATTTCACCAGCATCCTGAAGACTCTCTGTATCACGCACCAACCAGGCATATAAGCCCTGCAAAGCCAACTCGCGCGCACGACGACGTGCGCTACGGGGAGGCACTGCCTGGGTATTATCGTCTTGCTGGGGCTTGTTCAAGATCACCGTCCTCTTCTTCGTCGTCTTCGTCTGCTTCGGGCTCAAGAGACGCCACCAGATTGGCCATTTCGACGGCACACTGCGCGCAATCACGACCTTTGTCGGCGGCACGCGCTTCGGCTTGCTCATCCGTCTCGGTCGTCAGCACACCGTTGGCAACAGGAATACCTGTTTCGAGTGCTACACGTGCGATGGCTGAAGCGCTTTCGTTGCTGACAATCTCAAAGTGATAGGTTTCACCACGGATGACAGCGCCCAAGGCAATCAACGCATCAAATTCAAATGTTTCAGCCATGCGTGCCAAGGTGACGCCGAGTTCAAGGGCGCCAGGCACTGTCACCACCATGATGTCACGTTCGTCGACACCTAGGCTTTCAAGCTCTTGCAAGCATGCATCGAGTTCGATCAGACCGATGTCTTCGTTGAATCGAGCACGAACAATGCCGATATGCAGGCCTTCGCCATTCATGTCGGGAGTCAGGGTATATGGGCTCATGATGTGCTTCCTATGTGTTGCGGGTGGGAGGTTGGTGATCGTAACCGGTGACGTCGAGACCAAAGCCTGGCATGATACTTGGCATTTTTCTGGGTCGCGCCAACAACCGCATCTGCCCAACGTTGAGGTCACGCAAGATTTGTGCCCCCATTCCGTAAGTGCGCAGATCCATGCGGCCGGATTCACGTTTAACGCGTGCAGGCGCATCGCTTTGAGAAGCCGTCATTTGTTCAAACAAGTGGCTTGAAGAGCCTTGGCAATTGAGAAATACCATCACGCCCGCTTCGGTTTCGCGGATCGCGCGCAGTGCCTCGGCAACACCCCAGCTATGGCCAGGACTTTGAACGTCAATCAGATCAAGAATGGAGGTGGGCTCATGCACGCGCACGAGCGTCTCGCGGCGGGGATCGACTTGACCATGCACTAACGCCAAGTGCGGGTTACCTGCCACCGTATCACGATAGGCAATCATCTTGAACTCGCCCCAAGGCGTCTGCACTTGGCGCTCGCTGACACGCTCAATGACCGACTCGTGCTCATTGCGATATTGGATTAAGTCGGCAATCGTGCCAATTTTTAAATTGTGCGTCCGACCATAATCAATCAGATCGGGAAGGCGGGCCATGGTACCGTCAGGCTTTAAGATCTCACAAATGACTGCAGCAGGGGTCAAGCCCGCCATGGCGGTCAGATCACAGCCGGCCTCAGTGTGTCCTGCACGCACCAGCACGCCACCGGGAACAGCCTGCAATGGAAAAATATGTCCAGGCTGTACAAGATCAGTCGCCTTGGCATCGCGCGCAACTGCGACGCGAACGGTTCTTGCGCGATCCGCGACAGAAATACCTGTTTCTACGCCCTCTGCGGCTTCGATCGACACAGTGAAATTGGTACCGTAGGCCGTCCCATTTCGATTGGACATCAGTGGCAGCTCAAGCTGGCGGCAACGTTCTTCGGTGAGCGTCAGACACACAAGCCCGCGCCCATGCGTCACCATGAAATTGATCGCCTCTGGCGTGACAAACTCAGCGGCCATCACCAGATCACCTTCGTTTTCGCGGTCTTCTTCGTCAACCAGAATCACCATACGTCCCATTTTGAGCTCAGAAATAATCTCGGAGACAGGAGAGATCGCAGCCGCAAGATCGGCGTCGAGCGAGGGAGCAGAAGAAAGTTTGGCAGACATGATGGCGTTATGCTGAGACACGTGTAAAAACCTATTATAGAATCCTCGCATCAAAGCACACCTAGAATCCCTGCATCGACCCGCAATGCGCGCGTTGAAACCATATTTTTCACTCTTGGCGCTGATATGCCTATGCAACCGCTCAAAGACTTTTCTGTCGTCTGCGCCGCCAAGATTCGCTTTGTTTTAAGCGATATGGACGACACTATTGGTGGCGAGGGTTTTGTTGACATAGCACAATACTAGCTGAACGCGAAAGGTTTAAAATAACGCTTAGACTCAGGGTTAAGGGGTATGGCTATGTCAGAACAAGAACTCAAGCTTAATGTGCCAGTCCAAGCACAAGCACGCGTCGAGCAAGCTGTACAACGCGCGAAATACACTCAGATTCAATTGCGCGCCCTCTATTTTGATACCCACAGCCGTGCCTTGGTACGGGCACGGATAGCGCTCAGGCTCCGTCTGGAGGGCAGCCAATGGGTACAAACGCTCAAGATGCCTGGCGAGCATCATTTGTCTCGCGTTGAAATCAATCACGATCGTCCTGAGGCTACGCTCGATTTGAGCGTGTATGCGGGTACACCTGCCGGTGAGATTCTGTCTGGCCTGTCTGAGCCTTTGCAAGTTTGTTACGAAACGGATGTGCTGCGGCAATTACGCGACATCCGCACACGCGCTGGCGTGGTGGAGCTCGCCTTTGATCGCGGCTGGCTGCGCGCAGGCACACTGGCACTCCCCATTTCAGAGCTTGAATTTGAACTTAAACGCGGCCATCTTGAAGCGGTCTTTGAGGCAGGGCGAACGTGGCAACAGAAATTCGGCCTCATCCTTGACTTTCGAAGCAAAGCAGAGCGCGGTGACCGGTTAGCGCAGTTGGCTCAATCACTCGATGTCGTGCAAGCCATGCCAACGCACGATGCCGACTCGCGCCAACAACAAGACGATCGTCGGGCGCAACGGGTAGCAGACTTTTGGAAACCGCGAGGCGCTGAAATTGTTTCTTTAGGGCGTGCGGTCAAGCAACGTGACCCCGCTCAAGTACTCGCCGTGGTGACCACGGAGTGTTTAGAACAGATCGTACGCAACACCGCGGTGCTGTGTGAGGTCGACACGGCGGGGATTTGCCAGGCGGCGACCCCTGAGCACATCCACCAACTTCGCGTGGGGATTCGAAGACTCCGGTCTGCTTGGTCCTTTTTTGATGGTCTGACGGAGCTGCCCTCGCTTGAGCTTCGAGAGCAAATCAAAGAGTATTTTTCGCATCTTGGCGGAACACGGGATGAGGACGTACTGAAGGGAACTGTCCTACCCGCGATCGCGGCAGCTGGACTGCCACCCTTAGTGCTTCCTGTTACCCCACACCAGAGCACAGGCACTCAACTCGTGGCGAGCACGGGCTTTCAGCGCTGGCTTCTCGACATCCTGGCGTTGTGCACAATACCGGCGGCGCCATTGGTGGTTCAACCGGTTCCGCCTTTGACAGTCGCACCAAGCGATGATGGAGATCATGGCGATGTGTTTATCTTTCCTCGTGCACCCCAGGTCCCGCAAAAGCCACCGCTTAAACCTCTATTAATTAAAAAACTTAAAAAGTGGCACCGCAAGATTTTGCAACATGGCGTGACCTTTCGCGACCTAAACATCGAGCAGCAACATGCATTACGTAAAAAGTGTAAAAAATTGCGTTACATACTTCAGTTCTGCGAATGCCTTTTGCCCGCCGAAAACCTACAACCTTACAGAAAGCAACTCGCCGTTGTGCAAGACATTTTAGGTGAGATGAACGATCTTTACGTTGCGTTGCCACTTTTTGAATCACTCAAAATCGAGCAACCTCAGGCATGGTTTGCTTGCGGTTGGATCCAGGCGCGTCAAGCCATGCTCACCGATACTGCCTCTAAAGCATTTAACCGCTTGGCCAAAACCAGACCACCTTGGGAATAAACAGAGTGGCAGGGTCAGCCAACCACGGCCGCAGCGAACTCTGCGGCAACAAAAGGTTGCAGATCCTCAATTTTTTCACCGACACCAATCCAGTAAACCGGTACAGGACGCACGCCCTGACTTCCAGCAGCCACTGCAGCCAAGGTGCCGCCTTTGGCTGTGCCATCGAGCTTGGTCACAATCAGACCGGTAAGTCCCACCGCCGCATCAAAGGCACGAATTTGCGCCAATACGTTTTGCCCTGAGTTGCCATCCACGACGAGTAAGACCTCGTGCGGTGCAGTTGGATCTGCCTTGGCAATAACACGCCGGATTTTCTTAAGCTCATCCATCAAATGGAGTTGTGTCGGCAAGCGGCCAGCTGTGTCGACCATCACAACATCCATGCCCCGCGCACGACCGGCATGCACGGAATCAAAAGCCACCGCAGCGGGATCTGCACCTTCTTGGGCAATCACATCGACCTTGTTGCGCGCGCCCCATTCGATCAACTGCTGTCGTGCTGCGGCGCGAAACGTATCTCCTGCGGCAAGCAGGACTCGGGCGCCCTCATGCTGAAGCGCAAACGCCAGCTTACCGATCGACGTTGTTTTTCCCGCGCCATTCACACCCGTAATCATTACGACCAAGGGTTTGACACGGCCGACATCAAAAGGCTTTTCTAGCACTTTTAAATGCTCTGTCAGCACTTCGCGTAAGGCCTGACGCACGCCTTCTGCGTCTTCGATTCGATCGCGTTTAACGCGCATGCGTAAGGTACTGAGCAATTGCTCAGTGGCCTCAACACCGGCATCGGCCATGATCAATGCCGTTTCAAGTTCTTCGAAGAGTGCCTCATCTACGCGCACGCCGACAAACAAACTGCCGATGCTTTGACCTGTTTTAGCCAATCCGCCCTTCAGTCTTTCAAGCCAAGAGGCCTTTTTTTCCTGATTTTGCTCTGACAGTTCAGCCTCAAGCTGGTCGGATGGCTCGCTTTCCATTCGCGACGCGATCGGTTCGACTGTGACGATTGACTCGGCTGGCGCTGTCGGCGCGAATACCACAATTGGTTGCGGTGGCTCGATGGGCGTCATCGCTGTGACACCCGCGCGACCTACTCCGCCTAAGGCCGAAGCAAACGCGCTACGCCTAAACGGTGCTTGTGCAGGTAAGGCGGGGGCCGTCTCTGACAGCGTCTCAGGTACGATCACCTTTTCTGCGGATTGATCTGGGATATGCTCCGACTCGTGAGTGACGAGCGTGGGCAACTGATCTTCGACTGAAGACTCAGATGACGTTGATTTTTTCTTGAAGAAGCGAAACATAGTGAAGAAGTATATTCGCATCGTGGCCGGACAGTTTCGTCGAACGCCAATTGAGGTCATCGACGCGGAGGGTTTACGCCCGACCCCAGACCGCGTGCGTGAAACGCTATTTAACTGGCTAAATTATTTTTGGGGCGGAGAATTTTCCGATAAGCAGGTGCTGGATTTGTTTGCTGGCAGCGGTGCACTGGGCTTCGAAGCCGCCTCCAGAGGCGTCGCGCACGTCCAAATGGTGGAACAACACCCTCGTGCGGTCGCCTCGCTGCGCGCGTTGCGAGACAAGCTTGGCGCCACAGCCGTCAGGATCCATGCGGGTGACGCCACACATGTACTGGAACGGCTCGAAGCCGCTCGCTTTGACTTAATTTTTATTGATCCCCCATTTGGCAAAAACTGGCTAGAATCGCTGTGGCCTCTTTTGCCGGATTTGTTGGAACCCAACGGTCTTGTTTATATTGAGGCTGAAAAACCGGTTTTAGCGCCGGACGGGTACAGGTTATTGCGCCAAGATCGCGCAGGGGCCGTACACTATCATCTCTTACAAATTGTTGCACTGCAAAAATGATCACTGCTATTTATCCCGGAACGTTCGACCCGATGACACGCGGCCATGAGGACTTAGTGCGCCGAGCAGCCGGCCTGTTCGACCAGGTTGTCATTGGCGTAGCGCACAGCCGTAAAAAAAGCCCTTTTTTCTCTGTTGACGAACGCGTAGAAATCGCACGCGAAGTCTTGAGTCATTACCCTAACGTCAAAGTTGCGAGCTTTGCAGGCCTGCTCAAAGACTTTGTCCGTGAGCAAGAGGGGCGCGTCATCGTGCGTGGTCTACGCGCCGTGTCTGACTTTGAATACGAGTTTCAAATGGCTGGCATGAATCGCCATCTGCTGCCTGAGGTCGAAACATTGTTCATGACCCCTTCGGACCAGTACCAGTTCATTTCTGGCACGATCGTGCGAGAAATTGCCGAACTCGGCGGCGATGTCAGCAAGTTTGTCTTTCCCTCGGTTGAGCGTTGGCTTCAAGCCAAGGCCAAAGAGAGACGCGAGCAAACCGCTGCAGCGCCCAAGACCTAAGCCTCACCGCACCCACTCCACCAGGACGCCTATCCAAGATGGCCCTACGCATCACCGACGAATGCATCAATTGTGACGTGTGCGAGCCACCATGTCCCAATGAGGCCATCTCAATGGGTGAATCGATTTACGTGATCAATCCTGATGCGTGTACGGAGTGTGTCGGGCATTTCGATGAGCCTCAATGCAAAGTCGTATGCCCTGTCGACTGCATTGAGCTGCATCCCGATTGGAAAGAAGGACAAGACGCCTTGATGGCTAAATATCACGTACTCACAAGTGCTAAAGCAGCCAAAGCTTAAGGCTATTGGCTCTTTTTGGTGACTTAAGCCGTGGGCCACACCACCGGACTGGCCTCTGGGTGAAGTTTGACCAAGCGACAGGGCTGCCCTGCGACGTGGGTCAACCACGTCGCAGTCACATCCCCCTCATCGACCACTACGACAGACTGCTTGCCGACTTGTACGGTCCGCTTGACGCTATCGTCGTCCTCAATCACATCAAGTGGAATATCAATCCGCAACATCCCGGGCGCACGCAGAACCAACGAGCCCAACTTGATCTCTGTCACAACACTTGTCAGGGCCGCACACCGCGCTGCGTTCAACCAATGCCCATTTGCATCGACCACAAACCAGCGCTGATGATAGTCAGCCGCTTGCCGACGTTCGAGTCCGGCGCATCCCATTACGGGAAAAAAAACTGTGTTCGATGCAGCAGCAGAAGTCATATTTCAAGCGATCCATTTAATGGGTTAAACCTGTTTACACTTTAGCCTATCTCAACAAGGAGTCACAACAATGAAAATTGACCGGCTGGATCATCTCGTACTGACTGTCGCGAGTCTTGAAAAAACCTGTGATTTTTATTCCAAGGTTTTAGGGTTTGAGGTGATCACTTTTCTAGGGGATCGCAAAGCACTAGGATTTGGTCAACAGAAAATCAATCTGCATCAAATCGACAATACCTATGATCCCAAGGCTTTACGCCCGACCGCGGGCTCAGGAGACTTGTGTTTTATCGCCTCAACACCCGTCGCTGTCATCATGGAAGAACTCACGGCAGCAGGCATAAACATCGAAATCGGTCCTGTTGAACGCACCGGCGCCAAAGGAAAAATACTGTCTGTGTATCTCCGCGACCCGGATCAGAACCTCATTGAAATTTCAAATTACCTCGCCTAGTCTGGGCCTACGGGTTTCTCCCACCCCAATCTTTCTTGACAGGGACTAAGCCTAATCGTCATATTGCGTTATAAAGAAAAAAAGTAGTAGTAGTGTCATAAAACATAAAAATGATTCAAAAATCTGGAGACAACATGAGAACAAAGTACACCCAAAGTTCAGTCTTAGCATCGCGTCGTAAATTGCTAAAAGGCGCAGCGGCGACTGCTGGCATTGCAGCACTCGGTCTGCCCGCGATCTCACTGGCTCAGAACAAACCCATCCGCATTGGTATGCCGACCATTCTGTCGGGTCGTGTTGCGATGCTTGGCATCGCCTCGCGCAATGCTGTGACCATGGAAGTCGAAAAATTTAATGCCGCGGGCGGTTTGAACGGTCGCATGATCGAAATGGTGGTGCGTGACTCCAAAGGTCAGCCACAAGAGGCCGCGCGGGTCGCACGTGAATTGATCACAGGCGATGGTTGTGAAATCATTTGGGATGCCGAAGCCTCCTCTGGCGCGTTTGCTGTGCACGAGGTCGCGAAAGATCTCGGCGTACTTGTTGTCCATACTTGCTCAGAAACCTCCTCACTCACCGCGGATCCAAAGCTGCGCGTACCAACGGCGTTCCGCTGCGCACGCCAAGGCATTCATGACGCGATTGCGGGCGGCTCCTACGGCGCCGAGATTGCTAAAAAGCTCAAACTGACGCGTTGGATGAGTATTTCTCCCGACTACGCCTATGGTCGCGACACGACGGCGGAGTATTTTGAATACCTCAAACATTTCAACAGCAATATCGAAATCGTCGGTCAAGTCTGGCCAAAACTATTTCAGGCCGACTACAGCGAAAACATCACACGGATGGTGCAAGGTAAACCACAAGCGGTTTACTCCTGCTTGTGGGGTGGTGACATGACCTCGTTTATCGACCAGTCAAACATTTATGCGTTGTTCAAAGACAAGCAATTCTTCTCGCCTAACTTAGCCGAGTATGCCGTGCTGACAGCGGTCAAAAACGTGCCTCCGAACATGCACTCTGGCAATCGCTACTTGCGAAGTTTTCCTGACACCGCCGCGAATGCTGCGTGGGCTGATGCCTACCGGGCCAAATTCAAAGAGTTGGCCCTAAACTGGTCCTGGCAAAATGCAGCAGGTATCGGATTCTTGACCACTGCAATGAAAAAAGCGAACAGTGCGGACGGCAAGAAAATTGCCGAAGCAATGCGTGGCCTTAAGATCGACTCACCCTTTGGTGCAGATGGCACGCTCACAATGCGCGCGGAAGACAACACCGTCGTCAACTATGCGATCGGCTATGGCTCCTTGACGAATAAAGAGCCCTTCATGACCAATCAAGTCAACGGCAAGTGGGATCAGATCTACGCGCTGGAAGCCGAATGGAAAAAGCGTAAAGGCTGGGCATAAGCCGTCGCCTGAATGTTTGATCGCACAGAGTCTCACCCATGCTTGGGTTGAGACTCTGTTGCCTACACCCCGATACGCCTGCACCTCTCGGAGATATCCTTGGATCCCACCGCCCTGTATGAGTGCCTGACTTCTTTGTCCTGCATCGTGACCCAAACCAGCACCGGACTGATTGTGGGTTCCCTCCTGTTTCTCGTGGCTGCTGGCCTGACCCTGATCTTTGGTGTGCTAAAGGTCATCAACTTTGCACACGGCTCGCTCTATATGCTGGGCGCGTACATCGCGCTATCCGCGTATCGCATCACCGACAGCTATGTGTTAGCTGCCATCATAGCGGGCCTAGGGGTCGGACTATTCAGCCTTTTCTTTGAGCGCTTTTTTATGCGCAAAATTTATAACGCTGATGTGTTACTTCAGTTACTAGTCTGTTATGCATTTATTTTGATTCTAGATGATGCAGTAAAGATCATTTGGGGTCATGAATTCCAGTCTATGGGGATGCCTGTCGCTTTTCAGGCTCCCCCCGTCTTTATCGCAGGCGGGATCGTGCCGTTGTTTTACATCTTCATGTTTAGTGCGGCCGCACTGATTGGGTTGGTGATGTGGTACGTCATGACACGCACGCGTATCGGCAAGGTCGTTCGCGCAGCGGCGCACAATCCTTCGATGACGTCTGCGCTCGGACTGAATACGACCTGGATTTACGCAGGTGTATTTGCGTTTGGCGGAGCGCTGGCTGGACTCGCGGGCGCGCTCGCGGCGCCGGTGCGCTCCATGTCTCCTGGCATGGGCTTTTCGATCTTGATCGAATCCTTCATCGTGACCGTGATCGGCGGCATGGGCTCAATTAGTGGTGCCCTGGTAGGCGCCCTGTTGATCGGACTGGTACGCTCTTTCGGCTCGATTGGCTTTCCTTTATTCGTCGAAGGCATCATGTTCTTAGCGATGGCGCTGATTCTGGTGCTTAAGCCGAGCGGCCTGCTTGGCAAGGAGCCACGCTGATGAACGCCTCCTTGACCTTCAATAAAGAACTCCTCCTGGCACTCGCGGGCTTGGCGATTTTGATCGTGATCCCGTTTATTTTTCCCAGTCGGGTCGCGTTGGATTTTGTGATTCGCCTAGCCGCCTTTGGTTTGTTTGCCACCTCGCTCAATATTTTGGTGGGTTATGGCGGTATGGTGTCTTTTGGACACGCCATGTTCTTTGGTGGTGGGGCGTATGCCTTTGGTCTTCTGATGCAAAAAGGTGGCGCTTCTATTCCAGTCGCCATTCTCGGTGCAGTGATCTTCTGCGCCCTACTTGGTTTGGTGGTGGGTGCGATTTGCGTGCGTCTCAAAGAGATTTACTTTTCATTTTTGACGCTCGCCTTTCAAATGTTGATCCATAGCATCATCATCACCTGGACATCGCTCACCGGCGGCGATCAAGGCCTAATGGGTGGCATCCCGCGCGTTTGGGGCAGTATCAATCTGGCCGATACGCAAACGCTCTATTGGTTCTCCTGCACCGTTGGCGTGCTTTGTCTATTTTTAATGCGCTATATCTTGCAATCACCTTTTGGTTACACGCTCAGAATGGTGCGCGACAACGCGGATCGTGCCAAGTTTCTTGGCATCGATGTCTGGCGTGTACGCCTGTATGCTTTCATTCTGGCAAGTTGCTTCGCCGGTATTGGCGGGGTCATCATGGCGTTATTTGTCTCAGGCGCATACCCTGAGTTTAGTTACTGGACCATGTCTGGCGAAGCGGTCTTCATGATCCTCATGGGTGGACTGCATATCTTCATCGGACCTGTGGTGGGAGCCGGTCTACTGTTAGTGTTTAACGACATCATCACTCGGACAACGGAGTACCACGGCCTCGCGCTCGGCGTGATTGTGCTGATTTTTGCGCTCGGCTTCAAACGCGGCATTGCAGACTTTGTGGTGCAAATTTATCAGTTCGTATTCAAGCGAGGTGCACGTTCATGAGCAAACCAAACATCACTGTCGTCACCGGTGGCTCGAGCGGTATCGGTGCAGCTTGCGTGCGACATTTGGCCAAGCGCGGCGATCATGTCATCTCACTTGACCTGCCTGGTACATGGTCTGAAGAAAAAATGCGCGCCATGGGTGTGACGGCATACGCCTGCAATGTGACAGACGATGACGGCATGCGTGAGACGGCAACCATGATCGAAGCCAAACACGGGCCTGTGACAGCGCTGGTGAACTGCGCAGGGATTTTGCAAAACCGTCTGTCGCCCGACTTGCTCACCATGACGGAATGGGATCGCGTGGTGGATATCGATCAGCGCGGGACCTATCTGGCATGCGCGATCTATGGTTCGCGCATGGTCGAATTAGGGGGCGGTGCGATCGTCAATATCGCCTCCATCACATCCTTGCGTTCTTCGCCCCTGCATGCCTACGGTCCGGCTAAAGCCGCTGTCGCCTCCATGACTGCGTGTCTCGCTGCAGAATGGGGTCGGTCTGGCGTCCGTGTCAATGCGATCTCTCCCGGGTATGTGTTGACCGAGGCTTTGCAGGCTGCGATTGATCGCAATGATCGCAACCCGGAGGACCTCACGTCTCAAGCCGCGATGGGTCGCATGGTGACGACCGATGAAATCGCTGACTCTGTTGGCTTTTTATTGTCTCCTGCGGCCAAAGCGATCACGGGCATCAATCTACCTGTCGACGCAGGCTGGCTCGCAGGCTCGACGTGGCAAACCTACGGTGGCGTGCCTAAATCCCGCAACAAAAAATCGGATGGAGCGCGCTGATGCTCAAGATTGAACACTTGAACAAATCCTTTGGTGGCGTCGTCGCAACCTCGGATGTCTCGATTCATTTCAAAACCGAATCGCTAAGCGCAGTGATTGGGCCGAATGGCGCGGGCAAGACGACTTTTTTTAATCTGATCTCAGGTGCTTTAATTCCAGATTCTGGTCGCATCATTCTTGATGGCGAGGACATTACGGGTCAGCCTAGCAGCGAGATTGTGCGCAAAGGTATTGGTCGCGCCTTTCAGGTTGCCAAGCTTTTTAAAACCTTGACCGTCGAAGAATCCTTGCGTGGCGCACTCATGTCACCACTCGGTAAGTCTGCGCAGATGTACGGCCGTTTTCCATTACAACAAACGCGAGATCGTGCCTACGAAGTCATGGAGCAACTGGGCCTGCATACCAAGGCTGATGTCATCAGTGGCAACCTGTCGCATGGCGATCAAAAGCTTCTAGACATGGCACTTGCCCTCGTCTTGCGTCCGAAAGTCCTGTTGCTCGATGAACCTGTTGCAGGCATGGGACCCGAAGAGCGCGAGCAAATGATTGAAACCGTTTATAGCCTGTGGAAAAAAGGCGGACTCACCGTTGTATTGATCGAGCACGATATGGAAATCGTTTTCAGGATTTCTCAGCACATCCATGTGCTGTCTTATGGCAAAGTCCTTGCCGAGGGCAATGCCGAACAGATCAGAAACAACCCTGCCGTCATTGAAGCCTATTTGGGTACGCCTCGGGAGGCACACGCATGAGTCAGCAGGTGTTGAAAGTCGAACAAATCAATGTGTTCTATGGGACGAGTCAGGCACTGTTTGATTTATCCTTTAATGTTCAAAAGGGTGAAACGCTTGCCTTGCTTGGCCGCAATGGCGCGGGCAAGAGCACCACGATGAAATCTGTCGCCGGTGTGATCCCTGCAAAAAGTGGTCAGATTGTGCTCCACGACCAGTCGATCAATGGACGCGCCGCACATTTGATCGCGCGCGCAGGGATTGGTTATGTCCCTGAGGACCGTCAAATTTTTCCTGATTTAACGGTTGAGGAAAACCTAGAGATTGCGATTAAACGCGGCGCCAATGGTGAAGACGACTGGAGCATTGAGCGTGTGTACGAAATGCTGCCTCTGCTTAAGCCTTTGCGTGAGCGTATGGGCGGACAGCTCTCTGGTGGTGAACAACAAATGCTTACCGTAGGTCGCTCCTTGATGGGCAATCCGGATGTGTTGCTGCTCGACGAGCCCAGCGAAGGTCTCGCGCCCATCATGGTGCAAAAAATTGGTGATCTGATTCAGTCTTTACGAGAGATGGGAAAAACGATTGTGCTGGCCGAGCAGAACTTGCATTTCTGTCTTGGGCTAGCTGATCGCGCCGTGGTGATCGACAAAGGCACTGATGTGTTTGTCGGCACCATCACGGAGCTCAATGACAACGCGGATATTAAGCAACGCTATTTGTCTGTGTAATGATCGTCCTTGTGGGTTGCACTCAATCTTCTTGGTGCAACCCACAAATACTCTTTACTCGCCAAACCCTCGGGAAACAATCACTTCGACAAGATTTGGTCCACCGCTTGCCATCGCCGCCTTGAGTACATCAGCAAGCTTTGTCGGATCGGTCACCACCTGTGAGGGCATGCCCATACTTTTCGCCACACCTGCAAAGTCAATCGCTGGATCATTCATGTCCATCGCGACAAAATCATCCGTGCCACGCATTGCGAGCAGACGCTCCTTGATGATGCGATAGCTGCGGTTATTGATAATCACGTAGGTGATGTTGAGCTTTAAATGTGCGGCAGTCCAGAGCGACTGGATACTGTACATCGCGCTGCCATCACCAATAGTCGCCACCACAGGTCGCGTAGGCTGCGCAAGCGCCACGCCCACCGCGCCGGCCATACCAAAACCCAAACCGCCGCTTGCCAAGCCGTAATAGGCCTGAGGATTATCCATCGGTAACATCGCCGAAATCGCAGGCGCGGCTGTTAAGGTTTCGTCGACTACGATGACATCCTTAGGCAAGGCGTCCACCAACTGACGCACGAGATAACGTTGATCGATCGGAGTCGTCGAGGCACTCGACTCAAGCTCTGCGTGCGTCTTCGCACGATTGGCAGACCAGTTGCGGGTCGCGAGATCTGCCAGTCGCGCTTGTGCCTGTTTGGCTTGCTCGGCTGTACGCATGTTGCGCAATACGGGCAACAAGGCTAACAAGGTTTCCTTGACGTCCGCACGAACGGCGGTGGCCGTCGAGTAATTTTTGCCAAGCTCCCACTCTCGCTCCGTGATGTGCATCACGGGCATTTCAGGAGGCAAAGGTTCGACTGTACTCATCGGCGACATGCGCAGTAGATCCGCGCCTAGACACAGCAGAAAATCGTATTGCTCCAGCGTCTGACGCACTTTCTTTTGATTGCGTGTCAGGTCGCCCATGCAAGTGGGATGCGAGGAGGGATAGCGTGCGTTGTAGGGCACCGACTCCTGATATACCGCCGCGCCCAGCAACTCGGCCAATTCACACGCTTCGGCAAACATATCGGCATTGGCGATCTCACGGCCCGCCACGATGACGGGTTTTTTCGCGGCCAGCAGTTTTTGCGCTAAATCATCGAGGGCACGATCACTGGGTCGCATACCGGTATCGACCAATGTTGGAAAGCCAAACTCAATCTCTGCTTCCTCGTCGAGCACGGAACCTGGCAAGCTAATGAACACGGGTCCCATGGGTGGGGTACGCGCAATTTTCGCAGCGCGTCGAATGATGCGTGGCAAATCCTCAATGCGCGTAACCTCAAAGGCCCACTTGACTAAGGGTGCAGCAATTGGCACAAGCGGCTCATACAGTAAGGGCTCTTGCAAGCCATAACCGACCTCGTACTGGCCAGCGGTAATCAACAAGGGCGAACCAGAAAACTTGGCGTTGTAGATCGCACCCATCGCATGGCCCAAGCCCGGTGCACAATGCAGGTTACAGGCGACCAGCTGATTAGACGCGCGCGCAAAACCATCCGCCATGCCCACTACGATCGACTCTTGCAGACCCAGCACGTAAGTCAGCTCAGGAAACTGAGGGACCGCCTCCATGATCGCCAGCTCAGTTGTTCCTGGATTACCAAACAGGTGGGTCACCCCTTCGTCGAGCAAGAGTTTAATAAACGCCTGGCGACCGGTCATTTTTTGAATCGTCATTTTTTTGTCTCTCCGTGATGCCGAGGCATCGATTTCTAATTGTTAACAAGCGCTTTACAGACCGGCTAATTTTTGTAATTGTGCTGGGTCAAGCCCGAGTTTTTTCGCAGTCTCCAGCATTTCATTCCAAGTGGTCTCGTCGACTGGCACACCTTGCGCCAAGCGTTGCGCGCGTGTTTCACGCTCAGGCTCGCCAGCAATGCGAACATGCTCGCCGCCTGGCTGTGGTGGTGAGGCTTTGACCCATTCAATAAAGGCCTTCATCTCGTGTTCAAAAATAGAACCATCGGCGAGCTTGGCCGGATCAAAAATAATCGAAAGCATGCCGTTGATAATGCGGCGCTTGCCATCTGGTGGGGACTGCGTCGTCATGCCGCCCGCCAACGCACCGCCTAAGATTTCGCAAATCAGCGCCAGCCCAAAGCCCTTGTGCTCGCCAAAGGTACAGAGCGCACCAAGAGGCGCCTTCACCGCGAAAATAGGCTCGGTGGTGGGACGCCCCTGGTCGTCGATCAGGTAGCCCTCTGGTAGCTGCTCGCCTTTGTTGAATGCAACACGGGCCTTGCCCTGCGCAATCACGCTGGTCGCAAAGTCTAGCAAGATGGGGGCCTGGCCAGGCACAGGAATGCCAACGGTAAAAGGGTTGGTACCAAACCGCGCATCGCCGCCGCCAAAGGGCGCTACGATCGCGCGTGAAATCACGTTGACAAAATGAATCGAGATTAGACCCTGCTCAACCGTCATCTCGGCCCAGGCGCCAATGCGGCAAAGGTGATGTGAGTTGCCGAGCGCCAAAATGCAGCTGCCGTGCTCTTTAGCACGCGCGATACCGAGCTCCATGGCCTGATGTCCGATCGCCTGACCAAACCCGCATTCGCCATCCAGACCGATCATGGCGCCATTGTCCATGCGCGTCTGGATACGCGCATTGGGTTTAAGGCTGCCCTCTAGATACGCCTCGGCGTAGCGCGGCAAAATCCCGACACCGTGAGAGTCGTGGCCCGTCAGGTTCGCCTGCACCAAATTTTCTGTGACGAGTTCGATTTCTCGGTCATCACTGCCAAAGCCTTTCACCAGATACCGCACTGCAGCGCGCAAGCGATCGACGGGAATGAGATGCATCTGAGCCATTCAATAATGTCCTTGGGTGAGTCTAAAGAATAAACATGACTAATGATGTCTTACAGCTACATATTATGCCTGCGAAAACTGAATGCTTCTCTACCAGTGAGAGGGTTTCGTTGCAGGCTTTTTACGCGTTGCAACCTTGTTTGGCAACAAGGCCTTGAAAAGCTCGTCATCTCGAATGTAGGACCTTGTCCAATGCGCAAGAGCAGACAGACCCGTGCTCGCCGGGCGGCCTTTGCGAAGATCGTCTTTGAAGGGTAAAGGCATAATCAGTCCGATTTTCAAAAAAGGAAAATCTTCTAATATTGCTTCAACAACTGGTTCAGCATCCGAGTCATTCGAAACGAGAACCAATTGATCAACCAATTTCTTGTTTGCATCTCTGTACATTCCCATCGCAAGGTTGACATCAGTTTTTTTCTCTACCAAGCGCCATACTTTCACTTTATTTGATCTGTCAAAAGCGTGTCCATCAATATAAGCCGGCAAGGCAGTGCCATCTTTCTCATACGAATGCGTTCCTAATATTTTAGAAAACACATTTGGATACTTAGCTTCTAGTGCACGATGATAGTCATTTTGAGCTTTCATAGATGCTTCTCCATGACGCGCAAATCTTGTCAAAGCTGGTGCAGTGAAAAGCTTGACGGACCTTAACTCTGATCTGGGTTCAATGGATTGAACAATTTGACTAAATAAAGCAACCACATCAAGCCACTTGTATTGAGTCCCGCGCAAGCGACCGTAATACAAGTTGTAACCGTCTATATAAATCGCTGTTCTTAATAATTGCGTGTGTTCATGCATTATTTGTTACATATTTCAAAAATAAAAAAACCGCCCTAAGGCGGCTTTTTTTTCCCACACCAATGTTAACTGAACAACTTGGCAAAGGAGGAGTCGTAATGCTATTTTACTTTAAATCCGAAACTCATTTAAACGTTAAACAACAAAAAAATTGTAAATCACCACTAGTGTCCCAACGTTTGGAACAGATCTGTAATACGTGCGAGCCGTTCTGATCAAATGATGCGCCAAATCCGCAAAAACTTTCCACGGTCTGACTCGGTTTGCGCTGGCCCAGGTGAGCTGATCGCTATTCGTTGGAGATCATGTCAGTGTGTAGACCGTGAAATCCTTCGTCATCTAAATAATCGTTACGAAATCGAGCAAAGGCAGGTAATTCGGCATGATGAATTTCGTGCAAATGTCGCGTTCGCTGAAAGATTTCTTGTTCACATCACGAATAGGCGCCAATAGAATTGTCATCACGCGTTAGCAAGTGCATCAGCTTCGGATGAATAAATAGCTTGTCACGCCCAACGGTTCTTTCTTCCAGCACCCCAATTTTAACGAGCTGCTTGAGATAGCGCGAAGCTGCTTGGCGGCCGCCGATGTCTCTCTCTACGAGATTTTGGATTCGGCAGTACGGCAGGTCGAAGATCAAATCAACCAGCTCACGGCTATAAATTTTCGGTGCGGCCTGCTTTACATGAGTGATGGTCAGTGCTGACAGATTGCGGATCGCTGAAATCTTGGTCGTCGTCCAACGTGCCGTATCCTCAATCCCCTCTAGCAAGTAGATAATCCACGGCTCCCATGCTTGGCTCCGGGTGATGTCAAGCAGCAGGCGGTAATACTCGGCCTTGGTCTTGATGATGTGTCGGCTGAGATAAAGAATCGGTAGCGTCAGCAAGTCTTCCTGAATCAAATACAAGCTGTTCAGAATGCGCCCGGTGCGACCATTGCCATCGGTGAAGGGGTGGATCGCCTCGAACTGGTAGTGCCCAACCGCCATGCGGATCAAGGGATCGATCTCGCGCTGTTCATGAAGATAGCGTTCCCAGTTGGCGAGTTTTGTCCGCAGCAAATCTTCACCGACAGGTGGGGTGTAGATCACTTCTCCGGTTGCTTGATTGGCGAGTGCCGTTCCCGGTACGCGCCTGACCTGCATCTCGATGCCCTTGATCCTTGAGCAAACCTGCTCGGCGGTGTGGGTGTTCAAAGGAAATTGCTTGAGTGCCCGATACCCTTCCAGTAGTGCGCTGCTATGGCGCAAGGCTTCGCGGGTGGCTGGATCGGCATGCTCCCCGGCGCTCTGGTACTGAAAAAGTCGGTCTGTGGTGGTGACGATGTTCTCGATTTCCGAGCTAGCTTGCGCTTCCAGAAGTGGCAGCGCATTGATCAAGACCCCCTGATTGGGAATCAACTCCGCTGCCTGTTTCAGTTCCGCCAAGGCTGCGCGCGCAGCGATACACTGCTTGAGTACCGGGCGCGTTTCCACCTCTGCTGCTGGTGGCAAAGGGGGTAAGTCGTTATAGGGCTGGTCTGGACGCCAATCGGTCATGATTTAATTCTTCGGGTTTTGCGACACATTCCCAGTTTATGTCGCTGGCGACAACAGGTCAATTGAATATGTTGCGATTTCTTTTAAATCGCAACATATTTAATCAGCAGCTTGCCGCCACTGCATCAAGCTGCAACGTCAAGCTTGATCGGCACAATGTTGCTGTCGCCCTTTTTCCACTCGTCCAAAAGGTCGGCTCACTGCTGCATCATCGTGGCCCGATTTTTCAGATAGTAGGCATGTTTAAACGTTAAACAAGAAGTTCAGTACATCCCCATCCTTGACGATGTATTCCTTGCCTTCGGCGCGCATCTTGCCTGCTTCTTTTGCGCCCTGCTCGCCCTTGCAAGCGATGTAGTCCTCATACGCGATCGTTTGCGCGCGGATGAACCCTCGCTCAAAGTCTGTATGAATCACGCCCGCAGCCTGTGGGCCCGTCGCACCGATCGGCACGGTCCAGGCGCGGACTTCTTTGACGCCCGCAGTAAAGTACGTCTGCAGACCAAGCAATTTGAACGCACCACGGATCAAACGGTCGAGACCAGGCTCTTGCATGCCCATGTCGGCCAAAAATACCGCTTTGTCTTCGTCGGAAAGCTCGGCGATTTCAGACTCAATCGCGGCGCATATCGCCACGACCGGCGCATTGCGCGCGGCGGCATATTCGTTCAAGCGTTCCAGTAAGGGATTGTTGGTAAAGCCTTGATCGCTCACGTTGCCGACATACATGGCAGGTTTGGCCGTGATGAAGCAAAGCGGAGCAATCAATGCGAAGTCTTCGGGCGAAAGATCCAACGCGCGAATCGGCTTGGTTTCGTTGAGCTGAGCGATCACTTGCTCGAGTATGCCCACGACCTTTTGGGCTTCTTTGTCGCCCGAACGCGCGGTCTTTTGAAAACGATGGATGGCTTTTTCAGCTGTCTGCATGTCCGCGAGCGCCAACTCTGTTTCGATAACCTCAATGTCGGCAATCGGATCGACTCGTCCTGCGACGTGGATCACATTGTCATCTTCGAAACAACGCACAACGTTGATGATGGCATTAGTTTCGCGGATATGGGAGAGAAACTGGTTGCCCAAGCCTTCGCCCTGGCTCGCGCCTGCGACCAAACCTGCGATATCCACAAACTCGACGGTCGCGTGCAGGATGCGCTCAGGCTTAACGATGGCAGCGAGGGCGGCCAATCTTGGATCGGGTACCTCGACCACGCCCACATTGGGCTCGATCGTACAAAAGGGGTAGTTTTCGGCAGCGATACCTGCCTTGGTGAGGGCATTAAATAGGGTTGATTTACCGACGTTGGGCAAACCAACGATGCCACATTGCAGAGCCATGAGAATCCCGAAGTTCTAAATAAGTGAAACAGCTGTATAGAATATGAGTTTAACCGCTCCGCCCTTACTTTCCCCTCCAGATCATGACTCTTGCTGAGCTTCTCGCCCGTCCTTTTGGCACCGTCCCTGAAATGATCAATTTTGCTGCCTCGCAGCGACCTGAGCACCCAGCGCTGATTCTTAATAAGGGCGTTCTTTCCTTCGCAGCGCTCGACACCTTGATCGCCCGAGTCGCTGCCTCGCTACAGCGTGACGGGTTCGGTCCAGGCGACAAGGTTGCGGCCTGCGCGGGTACTTCATTCGAGTATGTGGCACTTTTCCTTGGGGCTTTGCGTGCCGGCGCCGTCATGACGCCGCTACCGCCCTCCGCCACGCCACAAAATCTCACGGGCATGCTTGCCAACTCCGGAGCTACCCTACTCTTTCAGGATCGTACTTGCGCACTCAGTTGGCCGACCGACGCGATAGTCGGCCAGGGTTTACGACGGGTCTGGATTGACGAACAAGAGGGGGCAGACAGCTGGGGCACATGGCTTTCAAGCAGCACAAAACCTGCTCTCGTCGACACACAACCCAGCTGGGCCTTTAATCTCATTTACTCTTCAGGCACCACAGGCACCCCAAAAGGTATTGTGCAACCCTGTTCGATGCGCTGGTCACATGTCCAACGGGCGGCAACGAACGGCTATGGTCCAGACTCTGTGACGCTCGCCTCAACGCCTCTCTATTCAAACACCACGCTGGTTGCTCTTTTACCGACCCTCGCGCTTGGTGGCACAGGTGTGCTGATGGGCAAGTTCGATGCGCGCCTATACCTTGAGCTAGCCGAACAACATCGGGTCACACACACGATGCTGGTGCCCGTGCAATATCAACGTATCTTGGACGATCCTGAATTTGATCGGTTTGATCTCTCTGCTTTTCAGGCAAAATTTTCCACCAGCGCGCCCTTTGGCGCCGCTCTCAAGGCTGAGGTGCTCAAACGCTGGCCTGGCCGGTTAACGGAAATCTACGGCATGACCGAGGGCGGGGGCCGTTGCGAGCTTGAGGCACACAACTATCCACACAAACTCCACACGATCGGTCGTCCCGCCAGCGGTCATGACATTCGTCTAATCGATGAGACAGGTCAAGAAGTCCCACAGGGGCAAACGGGCGAAATCGTTGGAAGCTCCTCCGCGATGATGGAAGGCTATTTCGGTATGCCTGAAAAAACCCGCGAGGTAGAGTGGTTTGATCCAAGCGGAAAACGCTTTATCCGTACGGGCGACATCGCACGTTACGACGAGGACGGTTTTCTGATCCTCGCAGACCGCAAAAAAGACATGGTCATCTCGGGTGGGTTCAATATTTATCCAAGCGACCTGGAGTCTGAGCTCGCTCAGCACCCTGAGGTGTATGACTGTGCAGTAGTCGGTGTGCCCTCGCGACAATGGGGAGAAACACCCGTTGCCTATGTTGTCCTTAAAGCGCAGTCCACAATTTCGCCAGAGGCGCTGCTTGAGTGGGTCAACGCACGCCTAGGCAAAACACAGCGGTTAGCAGATTTGATTTTTACCGACAATTTGCCCAGAAGCGAAATCGGCAAAGTGCTCAAGCGAGAGTTGCGAGAGCGTTATGGATCACAACCTAAATAGCGTCTCCGGCGGCTTGCAGCGCTAACCATGCCACGCATAAGGGTCCTGCGTTAAACAATGCGTGAACAAGTATCGCCGCACCGATACCGCGTTGCACGCGAATCCAGCACAGGGCAAGTCCGGTGACCCATTGAGGCAACACCAATACCGCCATCATCCACCAAGCTAAGTCCTCAAACTCATAGTTGTGGATATGCAGTGCCGCAAACGCCAATACGGAGCCATGCATCACCCAAGGAAAGGCCCAACGATATGTTCTGAGCCTCTTCCAGGCATTTCCCGTTGGCATACTCGCGTGTCGCATTGACCAGATCAGCATCAGCATTAGCAACACAACCAAGCTGCTTGCCCACCACGCAAAACCATTCAGAAAAACATAGATGAGTACGGGCACGACCAAGAGAGCCAACAGCGGCTTGCGCAAGCCAAACCGAAATAGCAGCTCTTCGATAATCGGAGCCCATAAAAGCGCCTGAAACCAAGGTAAATTGTGAACGCTGATGCGGTGTGTCGCGCCACTCATCTCAAAGACAGTCAGCACGATGGGTCCAAGCGCCACAATATTAATCAGCCACAGCGCCCCCGCCCATCCGAGGAGTCGTGAAAGTTTGACCGAGGGCCACCAGTCGGCAACCCAACCACTGACTGGAGTGGTGTGTTTGACTTCTCGCTTGAGACTTGGCCGTCGAACAAAGCGTAAAAACTGTCGGAACTCCTCCCGAAAACGTTGTGCTGTCATGCTGGATTATCACGATGAAGTTGCTCGGTTGCCCGCACAAACTCACCCTTGAGAAACAAAGGCATGACCGCACGACAACGGGTCAGGCACTCGTCAATCGCCATCTGGTCTTCGCGCCTGGGTGGGTGAAGGACAAAGTCTGCAACTTCCTGAGCAAGATTCAAACTACGCGGGTGTCCGATCCCTAAGCGCAAGCGCCAAAAATTGGGGCTACTCAGCGCAGCCTGTATATCTCTCAGGCCATTGTGACCGGCATGGCCTCCCCCCTGCTTGACCTTTACCTGTCCCGGCAAGAGATCCAGCTCGTCATGCAGCACCAAAATTTCCTCAGGGACGAGCTTATAAAAACGCGCCAAGGCACCCACGCATTGGCCTGAGCGATTCATATACGTGAGAGGTTTGGCCAAAAATATTTGCTCACCATTGACGCGTGCTTTGGCCACCGCGCCAAAGAATGACTTTTCAACGACGAAGTCACAGCGCATATCATCTGCAATGGCCTCTGCTAACCAAAAGCCTGCGTTGTGTCGCGTGCGCACATAATCAGGGCCTGGGTTGCCAAGTCCAACAATTAGTTTGATGGGTGAAGTCATAACGCCATTAGATGTCAAAAGCCCCATCCGCGCAAAACGGATAGGGCTTAGGGTACAACCTGATGCTCAACTGATTTGGGGCTAAAGCCTAAACCCCAAATGTGTCAGTTAGGCGGCGGGCGCAGCCTCTTCGGCAGCTGGGCCACCCTTGACGACTGCAGTGACCAAGACAGGGTTTGCATCGCCACGG
The DNA here is from genome assembly GCA_945862495.1 of Bordetella parapertussis. Taxonomy (GTDB): domain Bacteria; phylum Pseudomonadota; class Gammaproteobacteria; order Burkholderiales; family Burkholderiaceae_B; genus Zwartia; species Zwartia parapertussis_G. The sequence continues at coordinate 28,731 of CAMAYM010000011.1, forward strand.
TGTGCAATGAAAGTCACGCCTTTAGGCAACGTAATGTCAGCCAAGTGAATCGATGCGCCACCGACCAATTTGGACAAATCTACCTCAATAAACTGGGGCAAGTTTGCTGGCAAGCAAGCGATTTCGAGTTCAGTCATGACGTGCGAAATAATTGCAGCGCTGAGTTTGACCGCAGGCGATGTTTCAGCGTTGGTAAAGTGCAAAGGCACCTTAGTATTCAATACCTGGTCAGCAGAAACGCGCTGAAAGTCGACGTGCATGACGATCTGCTTGTAAGGGTGCCACTGGACCGAACGCAACAGAACCTGGTGGCTCTTGCCTTCGAGTTGCATCTGCAGAATGGACGCGTGAAACTGTTCTTTGCGCAGCGCGTGATAGATTTCGTTGTGATCGAGCTCTACACTGACGGGCTGCTCTTTTCCACCATAAACAATGGCAGGAACGCGGCTCGCACGGCGCAGGCGGCGGCTCGCACTCGTTCCCTGTACGCTTCGTGGGGTTGCATTAAATTGCATAAAAAACTCCAAAAGGGATGACTAGCACCCAGTTAAAACACAATCCGGATATCGGATCGTGGCTTCACAGCACACCGCGACCAGTGCACTGCAAATGTCTTGGCGAATCTCTAAGAGATCCGCCGTTGATTCTTTAGTCTACAAACAGCGAGCTGACAGACTCTGCGTTGGAAATACGCAAAATAGTCTCGCCCAACAAGGCAGCACAAGAAAGCTGGCGGATTTTGCTACAGGCTCTGGCCTCATCTGACAAAGGAATCGTATCAGTGACTACCAGCTCTGTGAGCTCTGACTGAGCGATCCGCTCAATCGCCCCTCCCGACAGCACAGGGTGCGTGCAATAGGCATACACCGCACCTGCGCCACGCTCTTTTAGTGCTTGCGCAGCTTTGCAGAGCGTGCCTGCCGTGTCCACCATATCATCCATGATCAAACAGGTGCGACCATCGACTTCGCCGATGATGTTCATCACTTCGGAAACGTTGGCACGCGGGCGACGCTTATCGATAATCGCCAAATCCGCTTCGAGCTGTTTAGCGAGCGCACGGGCACGCACTACACCGCCAATATCCGGCGACACCACCACAAGATTGCTCAGGTTACGGCGCCAAATATCACCCAGCAAAATCGGGCCAGCATAAATATTGTCGACCGGAATATCAAAAAAACCTTGGATCTGGTCAGCATGAAGGTCCATCGTCAACACGCGATCCACACCGGCGACTTGCAGCATATTTGCGACGACTTTGGCCGTAATCGCGACGCGCGCTGAACGGGGACGTCGGTCTTGTCTCGCATAACCGAAGTAAGGGATCGCAGCAGTAATCCGCCCAGCAGAGGCGCGGCGCAGCGCATCCACCATCACCATGACTTCCATCAGGTTGTCGTTCGTTGGGGCACAGGTGGGCTGCAAAACGAAAACATCCTTACCGCGGACGTTTTCGTTGATTTCGGCCATGACCTCGCCATCCGAGAAACGTCCGACGGTCATACGACCTAAGGACATATCAAGATGGTTGACCACATCAACTGCCAGCCGCGTATTCGCAGTGCCGGTAAAGATCATGAAACTAGCGTTGGGCATGATGTGAGCAGTCACAAACGGTCAGAAGCAAATGTGGAATAAAAAGCTGCTGAACTCAGGCCAAGCAATCGTATGACATGCATTTTTGGCAAGTTCAACAGCTGTACACAATTCGGGGCTGGGGAGGAAGGATTCGAACCTTCGCATGCCGGAATCAAAATCCGGTGCCTTAACCAGCTTGGCGACTCCCCAACTAGCTTTCAATCCAATACCGCATCGGGTGCTCTGGAAGACTTTCACAAACCGTGAGGGCTTGTATTGGACTCGCAGGACAATCTACACCCACACTCGCAGTATCAGAAAAATCTATACATATTTTAGCGAGCATTTCCTGATTAGCCACTTCGGCCTGCTGAACGCTCTGAAATCCAATAAAAAAACAGGATCCAGACCCGGTCATTCGCGCTTTATAACCCGCTTTTTCAAGCCAATCGAGCGTCTGACGGACAACCGGGAAGTGGTTTAAAACCACTGGTTGCAGATCGTTATGACCAAACCCCAAACGAGTGATCGCCTGACGTCCAGAAAAGTCCATTATTTTGACTGTTTCGGTGTCTCTTGTCAAATCAGGAGCTTGAAAAATGCCTTGAGTCGGCACGGTTTGGGCGGGTTGGATCACCACAAAAGCCTGCGGGGGCAGATCCACCGGAGTCAACTGTTCTCCAACGCCCTCGGCAAACGCATTCTCCCCGAAGATAAATACAGGCACGTCTGCGCCCAACTGCAGCCCAAGACACATCAGCTCCGCTCGGCTCAAGCCAGTTTTCCAAAGCCGATTGAGTGCAATTAGTACAGTCGCCGCATCGCTGGAACCTCCACCGAGACCCGCTCCAGAGGGGATGCGTTTGCGCACATGAAGCTGCGCGCCTTGTTTGGTGCCTGTGGACTGTTGTAGCAACCGTGCCGCGCGCACCACAAGATCCTCGTCGTGTGGGACGCCCGTCATGTCGGTTTCCCGACAAATCTGGCCGTCCTCACGCGTATCAATATCCAAGGAATCTGCAAGACTGATGAACTGAAAAACAGTCTGTAATAAATGGTATCCGTCCGCACGCCTACCCACCACGTGCAAAAACAGGTTGAGCTTGGCGGGAGCGATCAGGTCATAGAGCATGGTTATCCGTCACAGGCAGACAGACTCAGGGAGTGTCCACGATCAAGCGGATCACAATTTGCTGGCTCGCCTCAGTACGCGACAACACCAACAGGCGGGGGCCTTGCGTATCAAATCGGGTCAATTCCACCATCCACCCATTTTGCTCAAAGGCAACAATACGGCCCTGATCATCTCTCTTTACCTGCTGCATCGCAGGCAGAGCGCGCAAAGGCGCCCTCAACCACTGACGCAGGTCTCGTACCGGAACGCGCTGTCCGATGGCTTTCTGCACCAATCCGTCTGGGTCGGTCGCGCGCAAAACTTCGCCATTGGGCTGGGTGAGCGTTGCCTGATTTGGCTCGACGCTGACACGCGCCAAAATATTTCCAAAGGGGTTGCTTAAGTCTAGTGTTAAGCGCCCGTCGACATCACGCCAGGCGAATCCACCTTGAACGGCCTCAGACGCTTGATTCGATGCTTCGGCTCGCAAAGCAAAACGACCGTTCCGCACAAACTCGCTCCCCACCACCTGCTCAGAGGTCGCTGGGGTTTGGGTCGCACAGCCAACCAGTGTAAGCAAAAGCACGCTTAACAGTCCACCAAAAAATAATGAACGGCTCAAGGCTTCACTCCGAAGCGCTTCAAAGTTTCTAGCAAGGTTGTGTTGGAAGGATCCTTAGTCACCCCTTCTTGCCACACTTTACGTGCCTCATTCTGCTGCCCCATTTTCCAGAGGGCTTCGCCCAGATGGGCGGAGATTTCCGCATCCGGACGCTTTTCGTAAGCACGTTGCAAGTACTCAACGGCTTCTTTGTACTGCCCCATTCGAAATTTAACCCACCCCATGCTGTCTAGGATGAAAGGATCTTGCGGAGATATTTCTAGGGCCCTCGTAATCAGAGCTAAGGCTTCAGGTAGGCGCCGATTACGATCCGCGAGTGAATAGCCCAAGGCATTGTGTGCATGTGCGTGACCTGGATCTAGCACCATCACCTGTCGCAATAGCCTTTCAGCTTCGCGAAGCTGGTCGGCACGCTCGTGCAACATCGCAAGCTCATATTTAACATTGACCGTATCCGGCATCCGCTGATCAAGCGCCTGCATCCGCTTAATAGCTTCTGAGAGTTGGTTGGCATCGCGCAAAATCTGGGCACCTGCTGAGGCGCCCATCATGAGCTCTTCATCGGTTTGCGCATTTGCCGAGTCAATGAGCGCAAGCGCTTCGTCAACACGCTTTTGTTTGGCGCGAATAATGGCCTGCCGAATGCGCGAGGTGTAGCGCATCGAGGGATCGTCAATTTTGGCGAGCAAACTCACAGCCTCATCGAGCTGCCCTTGCTCCTCAGCGATTTTAGACATGAGCTGATAGGCTTCAGCCAAAGCGGCCGGAGCGTCTGTCGCGCCGGCGGCCGCAGAGGCCTTCAGACGTTGCGCCTGAACCGCGACATACTGGTCAAGAAAGCCACGTGCCTGTTCAAGCCGCTTGGCACGGTAGGACACTTGGGCCTGCATAAACAGCAAGTCAAAGTCTTCGGGTGCGCGCGTAGCCATCGACTTAAGCTCTGCCATCGCCGCATCAAACTGACCACGGTCAGCAAGGTGGCTCGCCAAAATGACACGCAAGCGGCGCGCATTCGGTTGCAAGGCTGCAAATTCTTTTGCATCGCGCAGCGCGCGCTCCGGATCGACGTTCAGGCCATACTCAAACACACGCATTGCCGCATCTTCGGAACGAGGTGCAGCAGCAAGCGCCAAACGAGACTCTTCGAGGGCACGCGGGTAATCGCCTGCTGCGCGTGCCATGTCGGCCAACGCCATATGCCCCGCCGCCAAGTTGCGCGCCTTGCTATCACCTATTGCTGTACTCAGAATCCTCAATGCTGCTTGCTTATCGGGCATTCTGCTCAGCACCGCAAAAGCCTGTCCAATGGCAGCAGACTTATCGGTGGCCGCATCGATTTGTTTACGAAGCGCTGCCGCTAAGCCACTGGTTTGGCCAGCAGCTGCAGCGAGAGCCATCTCAGTGGAAGACGCCTCTGGATCATCTGGCATGAGACGCAACCAAACTCTTGAAGCATCTAGGGCACCAGGCAAATTGCCGCCAGCAAGGTAAAACTCGAGGGCGCGACGAGCCAAACGATAGTCGCCCAACTCTCGACTCAACTCCAACATGGTCTTGCCGGCGGGCAAAAAAGTACCGCGCTGTGCAGAAATCTCAGAAGCCAGAATGCGAAAAAGAATCGTTGAGGTCAGCGTGACCTCGGGAAGCTGACCTGCGCGCAGACGAATGATTTGAGACTCAGGCTGCCTGGGCTTGATTTGAAGCGGAGGACTTTGTCCAAACCCTTTTGAGGGGCTGGACTGCGCAGACGCACCGAGCACCCACAACAAAGAAACACCCCCGATTAAGGTGGCGGCAGAAACTTTAGAGAGAATGGATTTGAACAGCAACTTCACTCGACCCGCCTAGTTGATGGCACAATCTACAAAACCAGTGAACGGATGTTAGCACTCAGCCATGCCAGAACTACCAGAAGTCGAGACAACTCGCCGGGGAATTGACGCCGTTGCAACAGGTTACACGCTCAGAAAGCTGATCGTGCACGAATCTCGTATGCGTTGGCCCATCCCCGCGGATATGCCAAATTTGGTTGCAAATGAGGTTGTACGGGCCTGTAAACGGCGCGGCAAATACCTCTTAATCGAGTTTGACAGCGGCACCCAACTCATCCACTTGGGCATGTCAGGCTCCTTGCGCAGCGTTCTAAATGGCGAACTTCTGAGAAAACACGATCATGTGGAATGGCAGTTTGACCATGTCACCCTGCGCCTACATGACCCGCGTCGATTTGGCTCTGTTTTATGGCACCCAAAAGCGCTTGGGCCTGTCGAGAACCATCCCTTGCTAAGCAAATTGGGAATTGAGCCCTTTGATCCGAAGTTCGACGCTAACTGGCTCAAAAAAGGATTGGCAGGCCGCAAGGTCTCAATCAAACAAGCTCTTTTAGCCGGAGACGTTGTTGTAGGCGCGGGCAATATCTATGCCTCTGAAAGTTTATTTCGTGCCCGCATCCATCCCAAAACCCAAGCCACCAGAGTGTCACTCGCGCGCTGCGAACGCCTCGCCGAGTCTCTCAAGCAAACGCTGGCGGACGCCTTGGAATCAGGCGGCAGCACGTTGCGTGACTATGTCAACGCAACGGGTGAAGCCGGGGCTTATTTCACTCTGCACGCAGCCGTTTATGAAAAAGAGGGAGAGCCCTGCAAGGTCTGTGCGACCCCCATCAAACGCATTGTTCAAGGTCAGCGTGCGACGTACTTTTGTCCCAGCTGCCAAAAAATTTAGCACCCAGCTGCGGTACGTGGCGTGGTCAATCCAAACCGAGATTTACAGCTGCAGCACCTTCCCAGGGTTCATCAGACCCTCTGGATCGAGCGCCTGTTTGATTTGTTTCATGAGCTGCAACTCAAGCGGACTCTTGTAGCGCGTGAGCTCGTCACGCTTGAGCTGACCGACACCGTGTTCTGCACTAATTGAACCCGCATGCGCATGCACACTATCGTGGACTAACCGATATACGTCGTACTGGGTCGCGAGCAGCTCCTGCTCGGTCTGATTGGGCGCGCGCGCAACGTTGTAATGCAAATTGCCATCGCCCAGATGACCAAACACAATATGCTGAATCCCTGGAAACTTGGCTTGCAGCGCTGCATTGGTCGTTTTGACAAAGGTCCCGATCAGAGAAATCGGAATCGAAACATCGTGCTTGATACTTTTGCCAAGCTCCGCCTCGGCAAGGGGAATGCTTTCCCTCAGGTGCCAGATCGCTTTACTCTGTGCGATATTTTCAGCAATGGCAGCATCCATCACTAGGCCGTCCTCAATCGCAGCGCCCAATACCGCCTCGAAACGCGCTTGTGCATGTTCGGCACTTTCACTATCAGACAACTCGAGAATGGCAAACCAAGGTGCGTCTGCGGAAGGACCCTCAAAAGGCAAACGCTGCTGTGGAAAGAGGCGCACCACAGCCTTGAGCGCCGAGCCCATCATCACCTCGAAGCCGGTCAGTGACGCACCAAAACCTGCACGTGCGCGCGAAAGCATCGCAATGGCATCTTCGAGCGAATTAAGTGCCAGCATAGCAATCCGCTGCGCAACCGGAACAGGATAGAGCTTCATGGTGGCAGCTGTAATAATGCCTAGCGTACCTTCACTGCCAATATAGAGGTCGCGTAAATCGTAGCCAGTGTTGTCCTTGCGCAGACCACGCAAACCGTGCCAGATATCGCCTTGGGGCGTTACCACTTCAAGGCCCAGTGCGAGTTCACGCGTATTGCCGTAACGCAACACCTGCGTGCCCCCCGCATTCGTGGACAAGTTTCCGCCAATGGTGCAGCTGCCTTCGGCGGCAAGACTAAGCGGAAATAATCGGCCCGCTGCGCGCGCCGCTTCTTGGACGGTCTGGAGAATACACCCTGCCTCGACGGTGATCGTGTCGTTGTCCGTGTCGATCTCTCGCACCCGATTCAGGCGCGCAAGACAGACCACGAGCGCTAAACCGGAGGTATCTGGAGTGGCCCCCCCACACATACCCGTATTACCGCCCGAGGGAACCATCGGGATTTTTTGTTCCGCGCACATTCGCACCACGGCAGCGACCTCTTCGGTATTGCCAGGCCTTACAACGGCTAAAGCCTCCCCCCGGTAACGTCCTCGCCAATCAATCAGGTAAGGCGTCATGGCCTCGCCGGTCAACACGTGTGTCGCACCCACGATCTGCTCTAGTTGTTTCAACGCGCTCATTCGGCTCTCTTTAAAAGTGGTCAGTTAGGCTGATTTATTTATGTCAAATTGTAGGGCAGTTCAATCGGCGATAATATGGATCTAGTCGTCTTTTGATTCTGGAGCCTTTTACGTGTCTGCCCAATCTAATTTTCCCTACGCCGCCTTTAAAGCCTACGACATTCGCGGCGTGGTGCCGACCGCACTCAATGCCGATTTTGCGCGACAACTCGGGTTAGGACTGGCAGCACGTGCGCACGCCTGCGGGGTGACCACCATGGTGGTGGGACGCGATGGCAGATTGAGCAGCCCAGAATTAGCGGGCGCACTGCAACTGGGAATGCGCCAGGGCGGCATCCACACGATCGATGTCGGCGAAGTGCCCACACCACTGGTTTATTTTGCCGCCTACACCCTCAAAACAGGTTCTGGCGTTGCGGTCACAGGCAGTCATAACCCGCCCGAGTACAACGGGTTCAAAATGATGATGGGGGGTCAGACGCTGCACGGTGACGCGATCCTCGGGTTGCGAGACGAGGTTGCCTTGGGTCCCGCCACAGCCGCCACCCAAGGCACGGCTTCGACTGTTGACATTTTGACACCCTACTTAGCGCGTGTGCTCGGTGACATCAAACTCAGTCGTCCGATGAAAATCGCCATTGACTGCGGTAATGGTGTAGCCGGCGCGGTGGCACCTGCTCTCTTTCGCGGCCTGGGTTGCGAAGTCACCGAGCTGTTCTGTACGGTAGACGGCACGTTCCCTAACCACCACCCTGACCCGGCCGACCCCCACAACCTCGAGGACTTGATCCGTTGCGTACAGACGACTGACTGTGAAATTGGTTTGGCTTTTGATGGCGATGGCGACCGACTCGGCGTGGTGACAAAGTCAGGCCAAATCATCTGGCCTGACCGTCAATTGATTTTGTACGCACGCGATGTACTAAAGCGATGCCCAGGCGAAACCATTATTTATGACGTCAAGTGCAGCCGACATGTGGCCGAACAAGTCCGTGCCGCAGGAGGTATACCTTTAATGTGGCAAACAGGCCACTCCTTGATCAAAGCGAAACTGGCAGAAACCGGCGCGCCTTTAGCGGGCGAAATGAGCGGCCACGTTTTCTTTAAAGAGCGCTGGTTCGGTTTTGATGACGGTTTGTATACCGGCGCTCGCCTGCTCGAGATCCTCTCAAGAGACGCAGACCCCTCAGCCGTGCTCGAAGCCCTGCCCCAAGGCGTCTCCACCCCAGAGCTCAAGCTTGAAATGCGAGAAGGGGAGCCACACGCACTGATTAAACGCCTTCAAGACGAAGGCGTGTTCACGGGTGCGGCAGAAATTTTTAAAATTGATGGCTTGCGCGCGGATTACACAGACGGGTTTGGCTTAGCACGCGCTTCCAACACCACACCTGTCGTCGTCTTGCGTTTCGAAGGTGACACCCCTGAGGCGCTGGAGCGCATCAAAACCGTCTTCCGTGCGCAACTGTTAGCGCTCGCCCCCACGGCGCAATTGCCGTTTTAACTTCACGCCTCATGCGGGCGTTTCCTTCACTACACTGAACCCTATGTCCTCTCTGTCCAATAGCCCTGCCTGGAAACAGTTTTCGCAAGCCGTGCTGAGCAGCCCTTTAAAGCCTGACACGCTACGCATCATTTCAGCGGCTGACCTCTCGATCGACCTGACTACACAACGAAGTTCTGCGACGCTCACGCAAGCATCGCGCGCGTTGCTTGCGCAGCAGGGCTTCGAGCAGTACCGTCGCGACTTGTTTGAAGGCGCCGCCATTAACTGGACTGAAAATCGCGCCGCCTGGCACACCGCACTCCGCGCGCCTGTCCCGCCCGCCCCCGTCCATGAGTCTGTGCAAACTGAGCGAACCCGCTTGGCTAAGTTTGTCGAGGAGGTCAATGCCCGCAACCAGTACCGCAACGTAGTGCATCTGGGCATTGGTGGGAGCGACTGGGGGCCGCGTCTTGCGTTCGAGTCACTTGCCGGTGCCGGCACACGGCGCAATTTGAGATTTGCCTCAAACGTGGACGCGCACGCCATTACTGCGGCGCTCGAAGGACTCGACGCGCACGACACGCTTGTGATCATTTCTTCCAAGTCGTTCACCACGACCGAATCACTAGCGAATGCGGCCTGTGCAATGGACTGGCTGCGTGCCAATGGCGTGACCTATCCGCTTGATCATTTTGCGGCCGTCACGGCCAATCCAAAGGCCGCGCGCGACTTCGGCATTAGCGACGACCGAATTTTTCAATTTTGGGATTGGGTCGGTGGTCGCTACTCGCTTTGGTCTTCGATTGGGCTGCCCATCGCCCTCGGTCTTGGCATTGACGCACTGAATGATATGCGCGCAGGCGCCGCGGCGATGGATACGCACTTTCTGACAGCCCCTTTCGAACAAAATGCCCCCATTCAAATGGCATTGAGTGGTGTGGCAAATCGCAGCGTATTAGGCTACGGCTCTTTTGCGCTATGTCCATACGACGCACGCCTTGGTAACCTCGTGCCTTGGTTGCAACAGCTCGAAATGGAATCTCTCGGAAAGGCCACCTTGCGTGACGGCTCTACTTTGGATGTGCCAAGTAGCCCCGTGGTATGGGGCATGCCAGGTACAGATAGTCAACACACGTTTTTTCAATGGTTGCACCAAGATGGAAAAGGTGCGCCAGTCGACTTTATTTTGTGCGCGACGCCCGATCACCGTCATACACGCCATCACAGACTACTGATTGCAAACTGCCTAGCACAACGTGCAGCCTTACTCGAAGGCAAGTCTTTCGAACAGTCTCTCAAAGAAGTGAGCAAGACCGAAAAAGATCCTGAAAAAGCCGCCCTGCTCGCGCGACATCATGTGCACCCCGGCGGTCGTCCGTCCACGTTGATTGTGTTGCCCAAGCTCGAAGCCCGGCAGCTCGGCGCCTTGCTCGCACTTTACGAGCACAAGGTCTTTACCGAAGGTGTGCTGTGGGGCATCAATCCCTTTGATCAGTGGGGCGTTGAATTTGGCAAACGCTTAGCGGGCGATATCGAGCGAAGACTCGACGCGTTAGGGAGCGACCCCGCTGTCAGTCCCTACGATCCGTCTACAGCGTATTGGGTGCGCAAGCTCGCAAGTAGTTAGCGCAAAAATATTCGTTTACGCAAAAAAAAGCCCAAGATTTTGCAATCTTGGGCTAAATCCACCAAAGGAGGAGGGTGGAGGAGACAACTGTGGCAAGATCAGGAGGCTTTGAACTCAAAAGCTTCAGTGGTGGAACTAATGAAGTGCTAGGTACCCTATGGTAAACACTAACATTTTAATTCAACACACTCGTGACTGAACTTCCATAAATAAATATTAGCTGAAAAGTTGCTGCGGTGCAAGAATATTCAACAGCCCTTATAAAAAATAAGCGATTTTTTATATTTGATGCGCCGCAACAACAGTGTGTTGTCCAAAAAACATTTCAGTTGTACCGCGGCGTCGCTATCACTAAATTTTGTAAGCGGTTTTTGTCATGACTTTGGCCATCAGGCGCATGGCAGAACGGAGAGGCTTGGGCAACGCACGCGCACCCCGATGCTCGGCACTGACCCGATGCTTGGCTTCATCCTTCATCATTGCATCCACAATGGCTCTGGAACGGGCGTCTGCGACAGGAAGCTCGGTCAAATGACCCTCTAAGTGCGCCTCCACTTGGCGCTCAGTCTCCGCCATAAAGCCAAGACTGTGGGCAGAACCCGCCCGACTGGCGAGCATTCCCAATGCAAAGGAACCCGCGTACCAGAGCGGATTCAAGAGGCTCGGGCGGCTATCGAGCTCGCGTAGGCGTTGCGCGCACCACCCAAGGTGATCAACCTCCTCAGCCGCTGCCTCTAAGAAAAACTCAGCACTTTCCTGGCTCGGAATCGCCACAGCTTGCCCCCGATACAAGGCCTGTGCGCAGACCTCGCCGACGTGGTTCACACGCATCAAACCCGCAGCATGACGCTTAGCCGCAGTCTCTAGCCCCGCATCGCTCTCAGCGACGTTGGGGCCTGCCGGATTAGGCCTGGACGCAGTCACGCCGCCACCTAACACCTGCAGGGCGACATCTAGCTCTGCAATAAAGGGGTCTAACAATCCGTGCCGACGGACAAAATGCGTTAGATTTGCCTTGTGATGCCCATTGCGCTCGTCAAGTGGGGCTTGGGGGGTGTGGTGCGTCATGATGAAACCTTCCTTACAGCGGTATTAGGAATGTTAACGCGTATAAACACCTCAGTACCCCAATAGACCCAAAACCTGTCTCGCAAACCCGATGCAAAACACCGTCATCAACCATTAAACGGTTTATGATTCTTGCTTCAACGCAGGGGATTCAAGATGGAAGTCAAAATTGATTGGGGCGGCCCAGATGGCATGCTCTTCGTCGGACAGACTGGAACCGGTCACATTGCGGCCATGGATGGCGCACCAGAAGGCGGCGGACATAACCTCGCGCCACGCCCAATGGAACTACTCCTTGTCGGCACAGGCGGTTGCACGGCTTATGACGTTGTGCTGATTTTGAAACGAGGCCGCCATGCCATCACAGGTTGCTCGGTCAAGCTTCAAGCCGAACGCGCTGAGACCGATCCGAAGATCTTCACTAAAATTCACTTCGTGTTTACCGTCACGGGTAGCAATCTGCCTCGCGCGGCAGTAGAACGCGCCATTGCACTTTCGCACGAAAAATACTGCTCCGCCTCCGCCATGCTGGCCCATAGCGCCGCAATCACCTGGTCCGCAGATATTGTGGATACGGCATCCCCGACTCCGACTCATCCATAAAGAGCAACCCGCGCGATGAACCAGTACGAAACCTTTATGCAGCACGTCTACACCTCAGGCGTGAATAAAACCGATCGCACCGGCACAGGCACGCGCTCGGTCTTTGGCTATCAAATGCGTTTTGATCTGTCCAAGGGATTTCCGCTGGTGACGACAAAAAAACTGCACACCCGAAGCATTTTTGTCGAACTGCTCTGGTTCCTGCGCGGCGACTCCAATGTGCGTTGGTTACAAGAAAACGGCTGTTCGATCTGGGATGAGTGGGCACGCGAAGACGGTGATTTGGGCCCTGTTTATGGTGTCCAATGGCGCTCATGGCCCACACCTGATGGCGGCCACATCGATCAGATTTCGCAAGTGCTCGAACAAATTCGCAGCACGCCGGATTCACGCAGATTAATTGTGTCGGCCTGGAATGTTGGCGAAATCAAAAACATGGCCCTGCCCCCATGTCACGCATTTTTCCAGTTTTATGTCGCCGATGGCAAACTCTCTTGCCAGTTGTATCAGCGTAGCGCTGATATTTTTCTCGGCGTGCCGTTCAACATCGCCAGCTATGCGTTACTGACGCACATGGTCGCTCAACAATGCAACCTAGCGGTCGGTGACTTTGTATGGACCGGTGGCGACTGTCATATCTACAGCAATCACTTTGAACAAGTGGA